>NZ_CAKKMM010000544.1:0-3178 GCF_918698205.1 Microbacterium sp. Bi128
CGGCAGATCCTCGATGAACGCTTTGCCCGGGGTGAACTGACGGCGGAGCAATACCGCGAGCAGCTAAAGGTTCTCGGCGAGGACCAATAGTGCTCCCAATGAGCCGCCGGAACGCGCTCCTGCTGGGCGGCGTCGGCACGGCAGCCATAGCCGCCGGCGGAGCCGGGCTCTGGTGGACGGTCAGTTCCCGGTTCGCGTCCGTCGCGGGCGGAGACTTCACCGAGCCGAAGCAGCTGCGCAGCAGCAACGGACAGTTGCAGGTCCGGCTCGAAGCGTCCGCTGGCTCAGTGCAGCTCGGCGGCCAGCAGGCCTCGGCGCTTGGCTACAACGGCGGAATCCCCGGCCCAACCCTGCGTTTGAGGGGTGGAGACGTGTTCGCCGTCGAGCTGGTAAACAGCATGGACGTCCCGACAAACCTGCACGTCCACGGACTCCACGTTTCACCCCAGGGCAACGGAGACAACGTTTTCAACGTCGTCGAGCCCGGCCACTCGTTCCGCTACGAGTACCGGCTCCCTGCGGACCACCCGCCCGGCGTGTACTGGTACCACCCCCACCATCACGGCATGGTCGCCGATCAGATTTTCGCCGGCCTGTTCGGTGCGATCATCGTCGAGGACGCACAGCCCGTGGACGTCAGCCGCGAGCGGGTGATGGTCGTCTCTGACATCACCCTGGACGGCTCCGGAACCGTCGCCGGCCCCTCGCCCATGGACCGAATGCTCGGCCGGGAAGGTGAACTTGTCCTGGTCAACGGCCAAAGCAACCCGAAACTTTCCGCCCGGCCGGGCGAGCGTGAGCGGTGGCGGATCGTGAACACCTGCGTGGCCCGCTACCTGCAGCTGCGCCTGGACGGGCAGCAGATGCAGCTCCTCGGCATGGATTCCGGCCGCTTCCCCGAACCCCGGAACGTGGACGAGGTGCTGCTGGCGCCGGGCAACCGTGCAGATGTCCTGGTCACAGCTGTCGAGGGTGACGCCACTCTCGCTGCCGTCTACTACAACCGTGGCAGCATGGCCGGCATGATGGGACCGGCAGGGCCAGCCCCCAACGGCGCCCAGGGCACAGGGGATCTCGTGCTGGCGACCCTCTCGGTCTCCGGCGCCCCGGCCGCTCCTCCTCCGGCCGTGCCGGCCCGGCCCGCAGCGGCAGACCTGAGGACCGCGGCCGTTGCCGCCCGCCGGCAGCTGACCCTGGCCGTCGGCGGTATGGGGATGGGGATGGGAATGACTTTCACCATCAACGGCCGTGAATTCAACGCAAGCCGGACGGACACCACCGTGGCCGCGCAGACGGTGGAGGAGTGGACCCTGATCAATCCCAGCCCGATGGACCATCCTTTCCACCTGCACGTCTGGCCGATGCAGATCATCGAAGAACAGAGGCAGGCGCCGGGCCAGCCCGTCTGGCGTGACGTCGTCAACATACCCGCCAACGGACAGGTGCAGGTCCGGATCCACTTCAAGGATTTCACCGGCCGCTCCGTGTACCACTGCCACATCCTGGACCACGAGGACCAAGGAATGATGGGCGTCATCGAAGTCCGCTAGCCCAGCGGGAGCAAGTATCCCGACGACGGCCCGGCCAATGCGCAGCCTGTAGCCTTAACCTGGCTACCGTCCAACACTGCCAACCGGAGGGAGAATGCCATGGCCGCAGCTTTCATGGGCCATGCCGCAACCGCCCTTCGCCGCGGATTCCTGCTAGTGGGCCTGCTGGCCGTCATGGCTGGATTCCTCGGGATGCACATCATGACCGGAATGCATGGCGCTCATGCCATGACCGCGGTGACATCCTCCGCGGAAACCGCGGGGTCGTCTTCCCGGCCGGAGACCGGCCTCGCACCTCATCCGGCCGCCCATGCCCTGCAAGAGCGCACCATGGGCCATGACTCCTTGGCTCCGCGCCCTGCGACCCCAGCCGGTCCCGACCTGACGGCCGACAGCCGGGCCGCTGCCCCAGCGGCTTCGTGCGTATGCCAATCGAACTGCGCCGACGCTGCGTCAATGCACTCGGCCTGTGTGCCCTCGGCGGCAATGACGTCCCTGGCCGCGCCCCCGCCTGGCACGGCACCGGCCTCAATGCACAACCCGGACACGCACGGCGACGCCGCCGTCAGGGCCTACTTCTATCGCCCCGCAAGTCCTTCGCCGGGCGATCTGTCCATCAGCCGGACGTAAGACGGGATCGCGCCGTGTCGTGCCCGGCGTCCCTACTTACCCGACACGCTCCATCCCGTTCTTCCAGCGGCGCGGGCGTGTCATCCGCAGGCGTGCCACAACGCCGATTGATGATTGAAGGACTTGACCCCATGAAGAAAACCCTGACCATTTCTGCCACAATTTCTGCCTTCGGCATTTCCGCCGCCATCGCCCTTGCCGGCTGCGCCGGCACCTCCGGAAGCACACCCACTAACACCATGCCGGGCATGGTCAGCGGCGGCATGGGCATGGCATCCAGCTCAGCCCCCGCAACCGCAGGCCACAACGCGGCAGACACCATGTTCACCCAAGGGATGATTCCGCACCACGCCCAGGCCGTGGAAATGAGCGACATGATGCTCAGGAAACAGGGCATGGACGCGCGGATCACCGCACTCGCCACCAAGATCAAGGCCGCACAGGCACCCGAAATCGCGCAGATGACGGGCTGGCTCAAGACCTGGAACGAACCCACCCAGATGGGGTCCGGCCATGGCATGGGCGACGGGATGATGGGCGACGACGACCTCAAGACGCTCGACGCCGCCCAGGGCAACGACGCGGCCAAGCTGTTCCTGGCCCAGATGATCGCCCACCACGAGGGCGCGGTGATGATGGCCAAGACTGAAAGCAGCCAAGGCAAGAACTCGGACGCCATCAGCCTCAGCAAGGCAATCGTGACCGCCCAGGAAGCTGAAATCCAGGAGATGAAGGACCTGCTGGCCAGCCTCTAGCAGCGTCCCGGCCCCGGTCCGTCTTCGGACCGGGGCCGTCAACTGGGCGGCCACGGCCGACGTCGTCAAAGCATCGGCCGACGGCGGTGCTGCTTTGGCCTCGTACCTGGGTGCCGCACCGGCTGCAGCGACGGGTCGGGATGCCCGGCGGAACAAATGCACCTACACTGCTGGAATGCCTATCATTCCGGATTCCAAGGACTGGACTTGGGTCCTGTCGCGGCCCTGCCCCGAGTGCGGTTT
>NZ_CAKKMM010000545.1:0-3170 GCF_918698205.1 Microbacterium sp. Bi128
GGATACGCCATGTCAATTTCTTGTCCCTTGACTGGGGTATGGGCGTGAATCTTGGCCGCCAAATTCATCAGCAGAGGCCAAAGACAACCTAGGTCTGGAAGCCTATGCTCGGTTCAGCGTTCATTCACTAGGGGGAACAATGGATCGCAGCTGGCGCCTTCGAATAGGAATTTCAGTTCTGGCGGCGGCATGGCTCATGACATCATGCGCAGCCACCCCATCAGTGGTACCGGGATCAGCAGCCTCCACGCCCACCACTTCCGGAATCGCAGCAACATCACCGAGTGCCCCGACCAGCTCCGTGAGTAAAAGCCCCGTCCCGGCCACCTCCGGCCCGCCGCGGGAAACGTGCGCGGCTTTCCTGCCCACCGCGCCTTGCTCCACCCACAGCAGCGTCGCCGCAACATCAAACGGTATGGCTCTACCCTCGGCGGCCGCCGGGACCATCAAGGTGCGACTGAGCCCCGTCGAAGGTACCCTGCAGCTGGCCATGAAAACAGACTGCTCCCCCATCAGCGGGCCAGCCACAATTGCTGGAAACATCATGACCCTCGGAAAAATCGCCACTGGCGCCAGCGGCTGCATCGGTACTTCCGGTGAACATCAAGCTTGGATTCATGAATTATTGAAACGTCCCATTTCAATGACCTATACGCAGGACACTTTGACCTGGACGAGCGGGATAAATACGCTCAGCTTCCAAGCTGAGTAACCACTGTTTTGAGATCATTACGGACGTCCCGGGGCGGTCCGCTTCCCTGCACGCCCCCGACGGCGACAAATGAGCTGCCGGATAGGCGCCGAATCCACGGGAGGCTCCCTGCACGGCTACCATTGGGCTGCCGGATTCACGACCGGGCGAACTCCCCTAGATCGCTCCCGGTCCTGTCAGCCCAGCTCCCCCACCACCCGTTCTCAGGTCTCCGTATTGATTGATCAAATGTCCTTCGCATAGAAATCGCGGAGAATAGCCGCGACGATCGGCCGCAGCTGCTCCGGATTGACAGAGCCTTCGGCGGTTCGAAGGATTGCGGTGTCTACCTCAGCCAAGAAGGCCTCGGATGATGCGTGCCCTTCCGGGACACGGATCATCCAGACGTAGCCCCTCGGCCGCGGCGGGAGGCCGGCATCCCGGAGGTACAGGTCGATGTCATCGTCGATTCCCAGCCGGTCGGCAGCTGTGAACGGTTCCTCGAAGGGTTGTTGCTTACCCCCGCGCTCGGTGTAACCGGTGATTGTCCTGCCGGCGTCCGAGGACGGGCGGCGGCGTAAGTTGTCCAGGCCGGCTGCCCAGCCGATGAGCGCCCCCCAGCCATTCTCGGGCAGGTCCAGCCAGGAAGCTGAGGGCTCGGATTCCTGCACGTCACTCCACATGGGCTGCTCCTTGCCTCTCCGAATGGGTCACGTCTCCGCACGGCTGCGGCGGGGCAGAACATCCGGTTCCGGGACCCGCGTCAGGGCGGCTTCCCGTGGAAGCTTGAGCCCGTCGTTGCAATCCGTACCTTGACCTTCGTCTGCGTCTCAGGGCGTGCGGTGGGCCGGGGCGAACTGCGCCGCGCGGTTGGTTTCTTCGGCGCGGATGAGGTGCACGAGCGCGTTGATGAGGGCCAGGTGGGTGAACGCCTGTGGGAAGTTGCCGAGGTGACGGCCGCTCACCGGATCCAGCTCCTCAGCGTAGAGGCCCAAGGGGCTGGCAAGGGACAGCAGACGTTCGCACAGTGCCTTGGCGCGAACCACCTCCCCGATCTCGACAAGGGCCGAGACGAGCCAGAACGAGCAGGTCGTGAAGGTCCCTTCGTCGCCGGTGAGACCGTCGTCGGTCTGCTCGGGACGGTAGCGCAGGACGAGTCCGTCCCGGGTGAGTTCATCGGCGATGGCGACGACCGTGGCGCGCACGCGAGGATCGTTGACGGGCAAGAATCGGACAAGCGGAACAAGGAGAAGCGAGGCATCGAGGTTCGTTGTGCCGTAGGACTGGACGAACACGCCTCGGTCGTCGACACCATTGCGGCAGATGTCCTCATGAATCTCCGTGGCGATGGCGTCCCACTTTCGGGCGTAATCAGCCTGACCGTGCAGGCGCGCCAGCCGGGCACCACGATCCAGGGCGACCCAGCACATGAGCTTTGAGGAGGTGAAGTGCTTCGGTTCGCCACGGACCTCCCAGATCCCGTGGTCGGGGTCCCGCCAGTGGGCGGCGGCTTGCTCGACCTGGCGGAGCAGGACGGGCCAGAGCGGCTCGGGAAGCTGGTCACGGGATTTGGCGTGGAGGTAGACGGAGTCCAGCATCATGCCCCAGACGTCGAGCTGGCGCTGGTGGGCGGCAGCGTTGCCGATCCGGACGGGGCGGGCGCCGTCGTAGCCGCCGAGTCCCTCGACAGTAACCTCGGGAAGGTCCCTTTCGCCGTCGATGCCGTACATGATCTGCAGGTCGTCCTCGGCGGCGACGTCGCGGATGAAAGCGAAGAAGTCGTCGGCTTCCCGGTCCAGGCCGAGGGTGTAGAGGGCCCAGAGCGCGAACGTGGAATCGCGCACCCATGTGTACCGGTAGTCCCAGTTCCGCTCTCCCCCGGGCGTCTCGGGCAGCGAGGTGGTGGGCGCCGCGACCAGAGCTCCAGTCGGCGCGTAGGTGAGGCCCTTCAACGTCAGCGCGCTGCGCTGCAGCTGCTCCCGCCACGGGTGGTCCGGGAACTCGCCCCCGGTGATCCATTGCCTCCAGAATTCAGTGGTCTGCCACTGCTTGCGTGTGGCTTCTTCCCACGTCCGCGGCGGGGGCAGCGACCCCCAGGAGAGCGCGATAAAGGCCTGCTCGCCCTCGGTCATCCGGCTGCGAATGACCGCGATGGAGTCCTCGATGCCCAGCCGGCGGTCGGTAGTCAGATGCAGCACCGGATCCCCCTCATCGCCGCTGACGGTCACGGCCTCTCCGTATGCGGGGCTGGAGAACTCCCACCGTGCCCGGCGCTGGCCGTAGCCGAAGACCGGCTCGCACAGCACGGACAGCTCAACCGCACCGTTGACGCACCGTACGGTGCGCAGCAGGCAATGCTCGGCCTCGTAGTTCGTCGGCGGGCGGCGGTACCGGCCGGCCCTCTCGTCGGTGTGGTGCCACGGACCCATCACCAGGGCATCCCTCACGATCAGCCAGCCCGTCCTGGTCTGCCAGGTGG
>NZ_CAKKMM010000546.1:0-3167 GCF_918698205.1 Microbacterium sp. Bi128
TTGCTGCGCTGATCCGCGCCTGTTTGAGTTCGGCTTCTAGCTGGTCTTTTTGGGGTACTCCGACGTAGACGAATTGGAACCGTCGGCTCAGCCCTTGGGAGAAGGTGTACACGTAGTTGGTGTCTACGGTGTTCATTGTTGCGATGATTCGAAAGCGCTTCGGCAACCAAACCGCGTTTGTCTCTTCAGAGTCTCCGAACCACAGCGGCAGGGGCACGTCGTCGCCCCCGCCGCCCAGAACCGTGTAAAGGGGGCCGATAGCCTTGTCGATTTCGGCCCGGCTGAACTCATCAATGATGAGCCAATGCGCTTGATGGGTTTCGCTCTCTTCCGGATCTGCCTGCCGGCTGATCACGGTCGCGCAATCTAAGGCGGCTCGAGGGACATGCCCCAGCCACGGGACCAGCGTTTCCATCCCACCATTGGAAGTGGGGTGCAGCCCGCCTATGACGTCGTACGTGCTCCAGTCCGCGGTTGCCGTTTCCAGGTGGGCCGTTGCGTTGAAAGTCTCCGCCAGCACGTACGCCAAGGTGGTCTTACCGGTTCCGGGAGGGCCCTGAAGCACAATGTGGCCTCCAAGGAGGGCGATCACCCAGCGTTCCAGCAAAGACTCAGCGTCCGGGAGCAACAGGTTTTGGGCTTCAGCGAGTTCCAGTGCAAGAGCCGTCAACTCAGCCACGTTGGCGGACTCCAGGTGCTTTTGTGAAACCTTCTCGGCTGCACGGTAGTTCTCTTCAAACTCATAGAGGTTTACATCATCGGAAAGGCTCACTTTGGGGTTTCCCTCTTTGTCAGGCCAGCCAGGAATGTGGCCTTGTTGGTAGTGGTAACGCGGCCGTAGCGCCGACAAGTGAAGGTCACATTACGACGCGGATTGCGGCCTTCCTTCACTACTGTTGCGACCTTGAGATCCTTAATCTGCCAAAGCGCGCTGTCCAATAGGTCGTTGCCGTCCCGGTTGGCCACAACAAGCAGGTCCTGTCGTCGTAGCCAGGCCGCCGGGGCCGAATTCCAAAGGTCGGCCACCACAGTGGCTTGGTCTCCGTCAACACTGAAGTGAAGTGGTTGAACGGCAGCAGTGCGGGTTTCTCGTTGGTCGGAGATCCACCGCAACAGCTGGTGGACGTCTGAGTAGCGTGCAGCGGCCCGGCCGTCCCAATGAGGATCCTCTACCGCGAACCCGTCCACAGCAGCCTTGTCCAGTGTTGCCCTCTCGATATGCACGCTGGAGGAACGGCCCGTGGCGCGTTTCGTCCAGCCATCAAAGACTGCGATGACTTGCCGATCTTCGTCCACACCGAAGCCGACCGTCTGACGGCCAGCTTCATCGAGCAAGTCATCTTCGTGAGCGCGCGTCGTTTGGATGCGATAGTTCGTGCCCGACCGTCCCTTGCCTTCGTGCGTGATCTTCCATGCGTAGGCGAGCAATGAAAACCGCCGTTTGCCGCGGGCGATATCAACGCGCGTCGGATTGACACTCCGGCCACCACCGACGCTTTCGCGCGCGGCAACAGTCCATCCTGCTTCACTGAACTTCTCTAGGACGACATCAAGGGCGCTCACATTGCATACAGTACAGATAAGCCCAGTCGACGGAGAAACTGCGTCGACTGGGTGGGACGCTTTACCTCAGGTAGTAGTGCCTGTCCCTGTTAGCCAAGTTGGAGTTCAGCAGTTCCTCGAGAGCCTTGAATGACAGGCCCGTGGGTTTGGAGCCATTGGCAATGACGGCCCCGATGGACAGCGAGTACAGGTATTCGAGGCTCCGTTGATGGGTGACTTCGTTCTTGTCCCCCTGAGGCAGATTGCTTAGGTGGCGGCGGATAGCGTCCAAGGCGATTTCACCGGCACCGTTGAGGTTCTGCACGTCGCCCTTGACTCCGGCCGTAAACGTGATCACGAGGTCGAAGAACGGTACAAGCTCTGCGCCGCTGCGACCCTTGTAGCCCTTCATTGAGCGTTGCTGCTTGTCTAGAACGCTGACATCCGTTTGGACGAGTCCTGCATGGTCAGTGGCCGCGAGCAGGGCGGACCACACCTTGTCATCGGCATTGTGAAAGACCACGCTAGCCCGAGCGCCCGGTGCCAAGACCCTGCGGACTTCGGAGAATGCGCTCGAAAGCAGTTTCTCGTAGTCATCCAGAGATTTGCCGCCTGCAGTTGAGGGAAGCGATTTGTTGACAACAATTTCTTCAGTGAGATCTGTGACATCACCCAACCAGGATTCCCAGACGACATTGCAATCGCCGTAGAACAGGTTTGCCCCGAAGGGCGGGTCGGTAAATACGTAGTCAATGCTTGAGCTTGGAAGCCAGGAAAGATCTGTCGCGGACGATTGGCGGGCGAAAGCACGGTCGGTGTCGTCCGCCAGGTTCTCCAAGGCGGGATGAGTTGAATAGAAGCGGCTGACCTGGGCCACCTGATGGCGGAAAATTTCGAAAACGTTACCCTCAGCGATCAACTGGGGGATGTAGAGGGTTCCGGTGAGGGGACGCTGGCCGCCGAAAGCGTTATAACGCCGCATTCTCGTTGAATGCCAGGCTGTGTTGGTAAAGGCGAACTTCAGAGCGGACTGAACTTTTGGGTCCGCTTGTGTGGTGATGTAGTGCCACAACTCGCTGAGCGCGAGTTGGCTGCGGTGATTCCAGAAGTCGGCTACCTGGGTGACGTTTCGGAGATGCAGTGCTGACCGGCGGTACATTTCCCGGTCGGGACCCAACGGAACGTTGGGCATCCACCGCGTGATTGGTTGCCGGGCAATTGAGGCTAGCAGGGTCAGGTCATTTTCGTCCGCGGGTCCTCTTTGAAGCTTGCGGCATGAACCGCAGGCGACAGCTTTTTCCGCAGGTTTACTAGGCACGCCACTAAGACCAGAACGGGTTTGCTCGTTGCCGCATTTTCCGCAGGTAAGAGTACGTGAACTACTGCCGCTTTCAGTTTTCTGGTCCCAGACGCGAATGGGTTCTGCGCATTGGGTGCAGGTATGGACGTCCGTCCAAACCTGGTGGCGCAAACGCTCCAGGCGGCCGCACGTCGGGCAATTCGACGCATATAGCGCTGTCTCTGTGGGGGTCAGGGCCGTAGTCAGGGAGACCATGGCTGCCGCGAGGACCGTCGGCGGTACCGGATGGCTGTGATTATGGGCGAGATGAACAGAGCCAGGGGCA
>NZ_CAKKMM010000547.1:0-3167 GCF_918698205.1 Microbacterium sp. Bi128
ACCCACCACTCCCCGCCGTCCTGGGCCAGCAGGATCATGGCCATGCTGGTCAGGAACGGCACGTAGAGCTGCACGAACGCGCCGACCAGCACGTCGGCCACGACGTCCGTGGGGGACCGTCCGTCGCCGGCGTGCAACTGTGCGGTGAGCCGCCAGACCACGACGATCGCGACGGCGGCGAGCGTCGCCACCCAGTGCAACCACAACCCGACGAAGAAGCCGCTCGCCAGGAGCAGCACTCCCGCCGCGAGTTGCGGGATGACATCGACTCGCCGGCCGGAGACCTGCAGCGCGCGGGAGAACTCGAACACCGCGAGAGCCATGGCCCCCAGCGCGAAGAGAGCGAAGAGCCCCTTTATGAAGATCAGCGAAGCGACGACCACGACGCCAATCGCCACGCCGATGAGACTGGCCACGATCAGATCGCGGCCGGTGCGCTGCTTGATGCGTTCGTTCGCCTGGTCGAACTCCGCCCGGGCATGCGCGATGTGCTGTTCGGCATCCGTGCGCATCGCGCGCAGCTGCGATTCGATCGCGGTCACGCCTTCGCCGGTGACCGGCGCACGGCGCGCCGAATCCCCCCTCCGGCGGGAGGGAAGGTCGGGCGCCGTCTCATCGGCGTCGGGGGCCTGGGGCATGGTTCAGACCTCGAGCAGTTCAGCCTCTTTGCGCTTGAGCGCCTCGTCGATCGCGTCGACGTGCGCCCGCGTCACACCGTCGAGCTCCTTCTCGGCGCGGACGAGCTCGTCTTCGCCGACGTCGCTCTTGAGCGCGTCCAGGTCGTCCTTGGCCTTGCGGCGGAGGTTGCGCACCTGCACCTTGGCATCCTCGCCCTTGCCCCGGACGATCTTCACGTACTCTTTGCGGCGGTCCTCGGTGAGCTCGGGCATCGTGACGCGCACGATGTTGCCGTCGTTGGTGGGGTTCACGCCGAGGTTCGGCATGTCGCGGATCGCCTGCTCGATGGCCTTGAGCGCCGACTTGTCGTAGGGGTTGACCACGAGCGTGCGGGCCTCGGGGTTGTTCAGCGACGCCAGCTGCGCGAGAGGCGTGGGCGAGCCGTAATAGTCGACCAGGATCTTCTGGAACATCTGGGGGTTCGCGCGCCCGGTGCGGACGGTCGCGAAGTCCTCCTTCGCGGCCTCCACGGCGCGGTCCATGCGCGCTCCGGCATCGGCGAGGACATCGGCGATCACGGTGACTCCATTCGTTGGTACTGACTCATCAGTCTAGCCGCGCGCGGGCCCGGAGCCCGGGCCCGCGCCGCGCGTCACGAAGTGACGAGAGTGCCGATGGTCTCGCCCAGCAGCGCACGCGTGACGTTGCCCGCGGGCTCCATCCCGAACACGCGCATGTCCATGCCGTTGTCCATGCAGAGGCTGAACGCGGTCGAGTCCACGACCTTGAGGCCCTTCTGGAGGGCGTCGTTGTAGGTGAGGTGGTCGAGCTTCGTCGCCGAGGGGTCCACGCGCGGGTCGGCCGTGTACACGCCGTCGACGCCGTTCTTGGCGACGAGCACCTCGGTCGCACCGATCTCGAGGGCACGCTGGGCGGCGACGGTATCGGTGGAGAAGTACGGCAGGCCCGCACCGGCGCCGAAGATGATGACGCGCCCCTTCTCCATGTGCCGCACGGCGCGACGCGGGATGTACGGCTCGGCGACCTGGGTCATCGAGATCGCCGACTGCACGCGCGTGGCGGCACCGGCCTGCTCGAGGAAGTCCTGCAGGGCGAGGGAGTTCATCACCGTGCCGAGCATACCCATGTAGTCGGCGCGGCCGCGGTCCATGCCGCGCTGGCTGAGCTCGGCCCCGCGGAAGAAGTTGCCGCCGCCGACGACGATCGCGATCTCGACGCGATCCACCGCCTCGGCGATCTCACGGGCGATCTGGCTGACGACGTCGGGGTTGACTCCCAACTGTCCTCCCCCGAAGGCCTCACCGGAGAGTTTCAGCAGTACGCGGCGTCGTCTGGTCGCTTCATCGATCACGTGGGGTGTCCTCTCGTCTTGATCAAACTACTGCCCCCGCTACGCCGACCGATACGTCGCGCGCGCAGGGAAAAGGCCCGGGATGCCGTGGCATCCCGGGCCTTGTCATCGGTGCTTACGCGCCGACCTTGAAGCGGGCGAAGTCGGTCAGGGTGAGACCGGCGTCGGAGGCGACCTTCGCGACGGACAGCTTGTTGTCCTTGGCGTAGTCCTGGTCGAGCAGCGAGACCTGCTTGAAGAACGCGTTGACGCGGCCTTCGACGATCTTCGGCAGGGCGGCCTCGGGCTTGCCCTCGTTGCGGGAGATCTCGGTGACGATCTCGCGCTCCTTCTCGACGTCGGCCTCGGGCACGTCGTCGCGGGTGAGGAACGAGGGGTTGGCGAAGGAGATGTGCTGCGCGATGCTGCGCGCGGTCTCCGCGTCGTCGCCGGTGTAGGCGAGGACGACGCCGACCTGGGGCGGGAGGTCCTTGCTGGTCTTGTGCAGGTAGACCTCGAACTTGTCGCCGCGGATGGTGCGGACGCGACGGAGTTCGACCTTCTCGCCGATGATGGCGGCCTCGTCCGAGATGAGCTGCTCGACGGTCTGGCCGTCGGCGTCGGCGGCGAGGGCGGCCTCGACCGAGTCGGCACCGGCGGCGGCCGCAGCGGCCACGACCTTGTCGGCGAGAGCGATGAAGCGGTCGTTCTTCGCGACGAAGTCGGTCTCGCAGGCGAGCTCGAGGAGCGTGACGGCACCCTCGGTCTCACGGGCGGTGACAAGGCCCTCGCTCGTGGAGCGGTCGGCGCGCTTGGCGTTGCCCTTCGCGCCCTTCAGGCGCAGGATCTCGACGGCCTTCTCGACGTCGCCGTCGGCCTCTTCGAGCGCCTTCTTGGTGTCGACCATGCCGGTGCCGAGCTGCTCGCGCAGAGCCTTGATGTCGGCGATCGTGAAGTTTGCCATGGTGTGGCGTCTCCTTGTCGTTGTGCGTTCTGATGTGAGCTCGGCGGGGCCGTGAGCGCCCTGGGGCGCGGTCACGACCCCGCCGGATCGTAGCCTGTGCGGGTGACGCCGCGGTGAGCGACGGCGGGCTTACTTGCTGTCGGTGGCCTCGGCGTCGGCGACCTCGGCGGTCTCTTCGCCCGACGCGTCGGCGACGGCCTCGTCGTGGGCCTCGGCGCCGGCGGCGTCGTCAGC
>NZ_CAKKMM010000548.1:0-3164 GCF_918698205.1 Microbacterium sp. Bi128
CCGTTCACGAGCCGGATCAGGCCGTCGATCGCGGTCTCGCTGCCGCCCAGCCAGATCCCGACGCCCGCGAAGGCGAGGTACAGCGCCGAGAACATCGCGAACAGGCCCTGGTAGCTCATGCCCGCCGCGAGCAGGAATCCGTTGTGCCGCAGGAAGTGCCGCCACACCCGCACCGGGAAGAGCCGGGCGAGCTTGGCGGCACGGGCGATCGGCTGGTCGAGTCGGTCGCGCACCGCTGCTTGCGCCGCGTCCAGCCGATCGCGCAGGGACGTCTCCTCGCTCGCCGCGCCGGGCAGCGGTCGGGGATCGCGGTCGTTCACCCGTCGAGCCTAATGAATGGATGCCGCGGCCCCGCGACGACCGCCCGGACACGACGAACGGCGGGGCGCCGAAGCGCACCCGCCGTTCGAGACAGAAGAGGGGTCAACGGCCGCCGCGAAGGACCGCCTGCTTGACCTCGGCGATCGCCTTGGTGACCTCGATGCCGCGCGGGCACGCCTCGGTGCAGTTGAAGGTCGTGCGGCAGCGCCACACGCCCTCCTTGTCGTTGAGGATGTCCAGGCGCACGTCGCCCGCGTCGTCGCGCGAGTCGAAGATGAACCGGTGGGCGTTGACGATCGCGGCCGGGCCGAAGTACTGCCCGTCGGTCCAGAACACCGGGCACGACGAGGTGCACGCGGCGCACAGGATGCACTTCGTGGTGTCGTCGAAGACCTCGCGGTCGACGATCGACTGGATGCGCTCCTTGCCCGCCTCCGGCTTGCTGCTGGAGATCAGGAACGGCTGCACCTCGCGGTAGGAGGCGAAGAACGGCTCCATGTCGACGATGAGGTCCTTCTCGAGCGGCAGACCCTTGATCGCCTCGACGTAGATCGGCTGCGAGATGTCGAGATCCTTGATCAGCGTTTTGCAGGCCAGGCGGTTGCGGCCGTTGATGCGCATGGCATCCGAACCGCAGATGCCGTGCGCGCAGGAACGGCGGAACGACAGCGAGCCGTCGACCTCCCACTTGATCTTGTGCAGCGCGTCCAGCACGCGGTCGGTGGAGTAGAGCTCCACGTCGTAGTCGACCCAACGCGGCTCGTCATCGACCTCGGGGTCGAACCGACGGATGTTGAACGTGACCAGGAACGACTGGATGCCGGTGTCCTCGGGGGTCTGCTCGATGTCGGCGGGGGCGTCGGTCGTGGTGTCGAGCGCGGTCGCGGCCATCAGTACTTCCTCTCCAGCGGCGGGTAGCGCAGCTCCCCGGCCTCGTTCTTGGTGAAGACCACGGGCTTCCAGCCGAGCTCGATGTGATCGGCGGGGTGCGACGAGTGGGGGTCGCCCGACAGGTACGCCATGGTGTGCTGCATGTAGTTCTCGTCGTCGCGCGTGGGGAAGTCGTCGCGCATGTGACCGCCGCGGCTCTCTTCCCGGTTCTGCGCCGAGTACACCACGACCTCGGCGAGGTCGAGCAGGAAGCCCAGCTCGACCGCCTCGAGCAGGTCGGTGTTGTACCGCTTGCCCTTGTCGTCGACGTGGATGTTCTTGAAGCGCTCGCGCAGGTCGGCGATGACGTCGAGCACGTGTGCGAGGGACTCGTGCGTGCGGAACACCTGCGCGCCCTTGTCCATCTCGTCTTGCAGCGTCTTGCGGAGGACGGCGATGCGTTCGGTCCCGCCGTTGCCGCGCAGGCCCTCGATGAGCTCGCGGACCTCCTTCGCGGGGTCCTCGGGAAGCGGGACGAAGTCGGCGGTCTTGACGTACTCGACCGCGTTGCGACCGGCGCGCTTGCCGAACACGTTGATGTCCAGCAGCGAGTTCGTGCCGAGGCGGTTCGACCCGTGCACGGACACACAGGCGCATTCGCCGGCGGCGTACAGACCCGGGACGACGGTGTCGTTGTCGGCGAGGACCTCGGCCTTGATGTTGGTGGGGATGCCGCCCATCGCGTAGTGCGCGGTCGGCATGACCGGCACCGGCTCGACGACCGGGTCGACGCCGAGGTACGTGCGGGCGAACTCGGTGATGTCGGGAAGCTTGGTCTCGAGCACCTCGGCGCCCAGGTGCGTGCAGTCCAGCAGCACGTAGTCGCGGTGGGGGCCGGCGCCGCGGCCCTCGGCGACCTCTTGCACCATGCAGCGCGCGACGATGTCGCGCGGCGCGAGGTCCTTGATCGTCGGGGCGTAGCGCTCCATGAAGCGCTCACCGCTGGCGTTGCGCAGGATCGCGCCCTCACCGCGGGCACCCTCGGTCAGCAGGATGCCGAGACCGGCCAGGCCGGTGGGGTGGAACTGGAAGAACTCCATGTCCTCGAGGGGGAGGCCCTTGCGCCAGACGATGCCCACGCCGTCACCGGTGAGGGTGTGGGCGTTCGAGGTCGTCTTGAAGATCTTGCCGAAGCCGCCCGTGGCGAAGATGACCGCCTTGGACTGGAACACGTGGAGGTCGCCCGTGGCCAGCTCGTAGGCGACGACGCCGGCGACCTGGGTGAGCCCCGCGTCGTCCTTCACCGTGACGAGGTCGAGCACGTAGAACTCGTTGAAGAAGTTGATGCCGAGCTTGACGCAGTTCTGGAACAGCGTCTGCAGGATCATGTGTCCCGTGCGGTCGGCGGCGTAGCAGGCGCGACGCACCGGGGTCTTGCCGTGATCGGCCGTGTGCCCGCCGAAGCGGCGCTGGTCGATCTTGCCCTCGGGCGTGCGGTTGAACGGCAGGCCCATGTTCTCGAGGTCGATGACGGCGTCGATGGCCTCTTTGGCGAGGATCTCCGCGGCATCCTGGTCGACGAGGTAGTCGCCGCCCTTGATGGTGTCGAAGGTGTGCCACTCCCAGGAGTCCTCTTCGACGTTGGCGAGGGCCGCAGCCATCCCGCCCTGCGCCGCACCGGTGTGCGAGCGAGTCGGGTACAGCTTCGAGATGACCGCGGTCTTCGCGCCCGGGCCGGCCTCGATCGCCGCGCGCATGCCGGCGCCGCCGGCCCCGACGATGACGACGTCGAACTGGTGGTAGTGCACGCCGTCCTTGACGATCGTGTCCGCGCTGTTCTGAGTGCTCACGTGTGCAATGCCTCTGCTGTGTCAGTCGGAAGGAGGATGCCGCGGCTCACGCCTGGCAGATCTCCCACAGGGAGCTGCTCTCGGTAACGCCGAGGCAGGGGTCCAAGGTGAAGACCACGAGCG
>NZ_CAKKMM010000549.1:0-3161 GCF_918698205.1 Microbacterium sp. Bi128
GCGGCAGGCCGCCGAGAAGGACCTGAGAAATCT
Organism: Microbacterium sp. Bi128; assembly: GCF_918698205.1. Lineage (NCBI taxonomy): Bacteria > Bacillati > Actinomycetota > Actinomycetes > Micrococcales > Microbacteriaceae > Microbacterium > Microbacterium sp. Bi128. The sequence goes on from NZ_CAKKMM010000549.1 coordinate 34, forward strand.
CCGAGGACGACACGACCAGGCTGATTCCGGGTCGCGCATTCTTTGACTCCAATGGCGTCGAAGAATGCGCGGCCCGCGCGACCTAATAGTTCGATTCGTTAAATTGTAATCAGGTTAGTTTTCGCTTCTTATCGAGGCGGGAGCAGCTGGCTCAGCGAGATCTCACGGGCCTCGAAGAATCCCCTCTTGGCCACCACCATCGTGTACCCCTTGGAGCGCAACTCGAGGGCGGATTCGGGTGTCAAGGGGCGTCGACCGACCTTCTCCCAACCGGTTGCGAGTCGATATGCGTGCGTGACAGTCCGAGCGCGTGCCATCAAATTCCCTTCCGAAGTCATAGTGGCAGGAGGGGAGTCATTTTGCGAAATCCGAAGGTTTCGTACGGGTGAATGCGGCAGGCTGTTTTCCTCTTCTTTCGTCGCCTGCCGTTCCCGGAGATTTCATCCTGACCGGTGGGCCGAGCCTCACTCGGCGGGCCGTGTCGCCCGCTGTTGCCTGGATTCATGGGGTGCGCCGTCGTTCGGGGGCACCCGCCTCGGCCGCTGTGAGCCGCGGCATGCGCGCGCGCGAGTGCGCGCTCGAAGGTGGTGACAGGGAACGAAAACCCCCATTTCTGGGGGTTTTTGAAAGGGGTGTCCGTTCCCCTTAGGAATAGGGTCGGAATGACTTGGCGAGCGGGATTGTTTGCAGGCCCGAAAATGCCGAGAGATTCATCCGTACGTTTCGTCCGTGCGATTCCCCCTCATCTCAGCATTCACATGTCAGAGATTCCCGGTTTCTTCGGTGGCTTGATCTGGCTTTTTTCGCCCGCCTTCGCCTTTCTCTGTCACTTCTTCGCGCTCTTTCGCCGCCGTCGGGGTTGGCTTCGGCGGCCGAAAGAGGAACGACGCTGAAGGCCGTCGGCGTCAGCGGGCTAACGTCGTGTCATGAGCGACGATCCCGTACCCTCGGCGGCCCTCGGCCTCGGACTCGCCGCCGTGGGGCGCCCCGCGTACATCACTGTCGGACGCGACGGCGACCTCGGCGACCCGGGCGACCGGACGATCGACGCGATGCGCGCACGCAGCCACGAGCTCCTCGACGCGGCGTGGCAGCTCGGCATCCGGTACGTCGATGCGGCGCGGTCCTACGGTCACGCCGAGGAGTTCCTCGGCGCGTGGCTGCGGCTGCACCCCGACCGCGCCACGGAGCTCACGATCGGGTCCAAGTGGGGCTATGCGTATGTCGGCGACTGGCGAATGGATGCCGCGGTGCACGAGCGCAAGGAGCATTCGGTCGAGATGTTCCGGCGTCAATGGCCCGAGACACTCGCTGCGCTCGGCCGTGCTCCCGACTACTACCTCGTCCACTCGGTGACGCCCGAGAGCCCCGCGCTCGCCGATGCGGACCTCCTCGAGGAGCTCCGCGGGCTCGTCGACACGGGCGTGCGGGTGGGGCTCTCCACGAGCGGTCCGCACCAGGCGGTGGTCATCGACGAGGCCCGGACGATCGATCGTTCGCCGTTCTCGGTCGTCCAGGCCACCTGGAACCTGCGCGAAGGCACGGTGGGGCCGGCACTCGCCCGCGCCCACGACGACGGATGGACCGTCGTGGTGAAGGAGGCCCTCGCCAACGGCGAGCTCGCCGAGGCGGACCCGGGAGGGGAGCTGGCCGTCGCCGCCGCGGGGCTCCCTCTGGACGCTTTCGCCCTCGGGGCTGCTCGGGCTCAGCCCGGAGTCGACATCGTCCTCAGTGGCGCGTCCACCCGGGCGCAGCTGGAGCGCGGCGTCGCGAGCCGGTCGGTGCGCGTCGACGAAGAGACGCGTCGTCGACTCGCGGTCGACCCCGAGACGTACTGGCGTCGACGGTCCGCCCGCGCCTGGCGCTGAGCCCGCGCGCGTGACCGGCCCGGGGTGCGGACGGGACGCACGCGGCTTACTCCATGAGCAGAGTGGTCGCCCGCGGTGCGAGGAAGTGGTCCATGACCAGTTCCGCTGCCCCCTGCGCGGCTATCTGTTCCCCCACACTCGACCCGGCCACGCGGAACTCGGGACGTGACACCACGAGTTCTCGACGTACGGCGCGCTCCATCACGGGAAGGAAGGTCGGTCGCACGCGGTCCCACAGGGGTCCCCCGATCACGACGCGGGGGACATCGAGGAAGTTCACGAGCACGCCCACACCGACCGCGACCCGCTCCGCAGCTCGACGAAGGATCGCCGCCGCGGCGGCGTCGCCTTCCGCTGCCCGCCGAGTGAGGCGGGTGCAAGCGTCGTCGAGCGCCAGGTGGTCGGTGACGTCGGGAAGATCCATCAGCCCGGCCTGGGCCGCCTGAATCGCCAGAGCCTCCGGAACACAGGCGGATGCGAGACCGCCCCGGCGCCCGCTCCATCCCAGGTCCTCGGCATCCGGATCGACCAGGATGTCGCCGATCTCTCCGATGTTGTTGCTCGCACCGCGCAAGACCTGTCCCTGGCTGACGACGCCGGCGCCGACGCCGGACCCGAGGTACAGGAAGAGGAAGTCGGAATGCGCGGATGCGCGCAACTCCGCTGTCGCCGACGCCGTGACGTCCTTGTCGAGCAGGACGGGCATGCCTGTTGCATCGTGCAGGTCTGCGCGGAGACGGACACCGCGCCAGCGGGGGAGTTGTGGCGGGTCGAGCACCGTGCCCGACCGCACATCCAGCGGCCCCGGCACCGCGATGCCGACACCCAGCACCCGATCCCGATCGACGCCGGCTTCGCGGATCACGCGTTCCGCGCTGACCGCGATGAGCGAGGTCATCTCACCGGGGTCGAACGTCTGCGGTGTCCGCAGGTGCTCGCTCCGGTGCACGCGTCCACCGAGGTCCAGAAGCATGATCGTGAGCCGAGCGGGGTCGACGTGGACGCCGACCGAGAACGCTCCCGCCCCATTGACGGCGAGCGGGATGCTCGGGCGCCCTCGTCCCGCATCGCTCGGAGCGTTCTCCCGGATCATCTCGAGGTCGAGCAGTCGCCGGGTGATGTTGGAGATGGTCTGCGACGACAGTCCCGACTGCCGCTGCAGATCGGTCCGGCTTTGGCCGGGGTCGCGGCGGATGAGGTCGAGGATCACCGCCTGGTTGAAGTCGCCCAGACGCAGGATGTTGCTGCCCCTCAACATGC
>NZ_CAKKMM010000550.1:0-3159 GCF_918698205.1 Microbacterium sp. Bi128
CGCGCGCCGTTCGTGCTTGGTGCGCACCCGTACCTGCGGCTGGGCGACGTGCCCAGCGAGGACCTCACCGTGAGCGTCGACGCCCGGACCAGGCTGGTCGCCGACGACCGCCTCATCCCGCGCAGCAGTGAACCGGTCAGCGGCGACTTCGATCTGCGCGGCGGCCGGCCGGTAGGGACACTTGACCTCGATTCGGCCTACACGGACCTGGAGTTCGACGGCGGCGTCGCCCGGCACACGCTGCGCTCACCCGACGGGCGGACGGTGAGCCTGTGGCAGGACGCGAGCTGCGGGTACGTCCATGTCTTCGTGACGACGGAATTTCCGGGCCGGTCGAAGGCGGTCGCGATCGAGCCGATGACCGGTCCCGCCAACGCGTTCAACAGCGGCGAGGGACTGCGCTGGCTTGCGCCGGGGGAGCAGTTCTCCATGACCTGGGGCATCTCGGCCTCGCTGACGGCCGCTGCAGGCTGACCCGGCGGCCTGACCCCAGGAACGGCCCCCGGGCCGGTGCCTCGGCCGTCGACCGGTGTCTGGGCCGTCGCCCGGTGCTGATTGCTGGTTGCTGGTTTCCTATTGAACGTCGCCTACGGAATCATGGGGCTATGACGCCAGCTGAGGACGCCGCACCTGCCACAAGCCCCTCCTATTCCGCGGCCGGGACCGGCGCACGTGCCGGGGCCCGGGTATGGACCGACCGGGAGATCGACCAGGACATTCCCTACGGCGTGCGGATCGCCGCCGCCTGGGCGTGGCGCGGCGGGCTGATCCTGCTCGTGATCGGGTTGCTGGTCTGGCTGCTCAGCCACGTCAGCTTCCTCATCATCCCCGTCATGGTGGCTGCCCTCCTCTCGGGGCTTCTCAGCCCCGCAGTGCGCTGGATGGCCAACCGGCGTGTGCCCAAGGGGCTCGCCGTCGCCATCACTGTGCTCGGCTTCATCGGCCTCATCGTCGGTGCCCTGACCCTGGTCGGGCGCCAGCTCATGCAGGGCTTCGGCGAGCTGTGGTCCCAGGCGCTCGCGGGCGTGCAGCAGGTACAGACCTGGCTGTCGGAAGGCCCGCTGCACCTGACGGCCGCCCAGATCGACAAGTACATCGAGGACGCCACCGCTGCCCTGCAGAACAACAGCAGCAGCATCCTCAGCGGGGCTCTGACGTTCGGGAGCACCGCCGGGCACTTCGCCGCCGGCCTGGTCCTGGCGCTGTTCATCCTGCTCTTCTTCCTGCTCGAAGGCGACAGAATCTGGGCTTTCCTGGTCAGGCTCAGGCCCACCGGGCCACGGACGGCGCGGGCCGCCGCGGCTGGACATCCATGGTCAGCTACGCACGCATCCAAATGTTCGTCGCCTTCGTGGACGCCGTGGGAATCGGCGTCGGCGCCGCCATCATCGGCGTGCCGCTCGCGCTGCCGCTGGGCGTGCTGGTCTTCCTCGGTTCGTTCATCCCGGTGGTCGGCGCGCTGTTCACCGGCGCGATCGCCGTGCTGCTGGCGCTGGTCGCCAACGGGCCCGTCAACGCCCTCATCATGCTGGCGATCGTGCTCGGCGTCCAGCAGCTCGAAAGCCACATCCTGCAGCCCCTCGTCATGGGCAAGGCCGTCTCCCTCCACCCCGTCGCCGTGATCCTGTCCGTCGCGGCCGGCTCCTACCTCGCCGGGATCCCCGGCGCATTGTTCTCCGTTCCGATCCTTGCCGTAGCAAACTCGTCGATTCGCTACATTGCGGGCAGAACGTGGGAACATGATGAAGTGTTGGCAACCGCGGGAGCCGGGGGCGGTCATGCCCCCGAACCCGGCGCAGACACCACCTTCACAGACGTCCACCTGCCGGGCGCAAACCCCGGCGGCGAGGGCGCCGCACCCAACAGCGGTGCTCCGGGCAGCGATGCCGGACGGGGCACCGACGCCTGATCCAAAGAAGGAGAACAGTTCGTGAATACCCTTGAGAGCCTGCCCGTCACGCTGGACGATGTCCTGGAGGCGCAGAAGCTGCTCGACGGGATTATTACGCGGACGCCCGTGGAATCATCGCGGGCCCTCGGCAGCACGGTCGGCGGCGAGGTCTTCCTCAAGTGCGAAAACCTGCAGCGCGCCGGCTCCTTCAAGGTCCGCGGTGCCTACGTGCGGATGGCCAAGCTCTCCGACGCCGAAAAGAAGCGCGGCGTCGTGGCGGCCTCTGCCGGAAACCACGCCCAGGGCGTGGCTGTCGCAGCCAAGAGCCTGGGCATCAAGGCCCGGATCTACATGCCGCTCGGCGTTGCACTGCCCAAGCTCGCCGCCACCCGCAGCCACGGCGCCGAGGTGGTGCTGCATGGCCACAACGTGGACGAGGCGCTGGCGGAAGCCAAGCGCTACGCCGATGAAAGCGGCGCCGTCTTTGTCCACCCCTTCGATGACGTCGACGTCGTCGCCGGCCAGGGGACGGTCGGGCTGGAGATCCTCGAACAGGTCCCCGACGTCGACACCATCCTGATGGGTGTCGGCGGCGGCGGACTCCTCGCGGGCGTTGCCGTCGCGGTGAAGGCGCGCGCCAAAGAACTCGGCCGCGAGATCCGCATCATCGGCGTCCAGGCTGAAAACGCCGCCGCCTACCCACCCTCGCTCGCCGCCGACGCCCTCGTCCCGCTCAAGAAGGTCTCCACCATGGCCGACGGCATCGCCGTGGGCCGGCCGGGCCAGCTGCCGTTCAGCATCATCCGCGAGCTCGTCGACGACGTCGTCACCGTCAGCGAAGACGCCCTGGCCCGGGCGCTGATCTTCCTGCTGGAGCGCGCCAAGATGGTGGTCGAACCTGCCGGGGCCGTCGGCGTCGCGGCGCTCATGGAAGGCAAGATCGAAAACCCCGGAACCGTTGCGGTGGTCCTCTCGGGCGGCAACATCGACCCCATGCTGATGCTCAAGGTCATCCAGCGCGGACTCTCCGCCGCCGGCCGGTACATGACCGTGCGGATGATGCTGGACGACCGTCCGGGCTCGCTGGCCACGATTGCCCGCATCATCGCCGAGAACGACGCCAACGTCACGGGCCTGGACCACACCAGGGTGGGCGGCTCCATCAGCATGGGCGACGTCTCCATCACCGTCAACCTGGAAACCAAGGGCCACGAGCACTGCAGCCAGGTCCTGGCGGCGCTGCGCGCCGAGGGTTTCCAGCCGATCGT
>NZ_CAKKMM010000551.1:0-3158 GCF_918698205.1 Microbacterium sp. Bi128
GAGGAATCCATGAACTCGCAGGAGAAGGGCAGTGCCGTTGAATTTCCGGCGCCCGGCCAGGAGCTGTACCTGCCGTTCAGCGCCGCGGACTTCGGTGCCACAGACCCGGACTTCTACATTCCGGCCGACTGCGAACGGAGGGACCGCGGCTTTTCCCGATGGCTCCGTGCGCTGCCGCTCTTTGGCCGGTAGGCGTTTTGTTTGGGCGGTAGGGCGGCGTTGGCGTGAAGACCCGGAAATAGAGATTTCACATAACGAAACTGGGCTTCCCTCAAATAGGGCGCGCCGCGCGGACATCCCGGTGCTACTGTCGATCTTGCCAACGGCGGGCAGCCCGGGACGCGGGAAGCTATCTACCAGGCGCAACCTTCAAGGCACATGCTGAAGACTGGTCACCGTCGCATACGGCCCTTGCGTACCCGTCACGGTGTACAGGCTTCCGCAGGTAGGGAGTGGCGGCATGACTACAACCGATACGGCCCAGAAGTTCCTGGCGAGATCCATCGAGTTGGCTACGGCCAACGTCCTGAACGGCGGCGGCCCGTTCGGCGCAGTGGTGGTCACTGCGGACGGGCTAGCGTTCGAAGGCGTCAACCGCGTCACCGCCACCAACGATCCCACGGCGCACGCCGAGGTCACGGCCATCCGGCAGGCCTGCAGCGAACTTGGCACTTTCGATCTCAGCGGAGCCACGCTCTACTGCAGCTGCGAGCCGTGCCCCATGTGCCTGGCGTCCGCACTGTGGGCGCGGGTGTCACGCGTGATGTTCGCCGCGGACCGGCACGATGCCGCGGCTGCGGGGTTCGATGACGCCGTCTTCTACGAATACTTCGAAAACGACCAGCGCGACACGCTCATGCCGGTGGGCAGGCTGCAACTGACAGACCCGCAAGCGCCCGCGGCACTGGATCCCTTCAAGGCCTGGAACTCGCTTGAGTCCCGGACCGACTACTAGCGCCGGGGACTGCGGCCATGTTGGATCTGCTCCCGCACCTGGGCACATGGCCGCCGGCCGCGTCCGGGCAGCGCTACGCGGTGGCCACCGTGGTGGGCACCGACGGATCGGTGCCGAGGCCCGTGGGCACCTCCATGCTGGTCTCCGAGGCCGGTGAGGTGCTGGGCAGCCTGTCCGGCGGCTGCGTTGAAGGGGCCGTTGTGGAGGCGGCTCTGGCGGCAATGCGCGATGGCGGGACGCGCCGGGAGTGCTTCGGCTACAGCGCCGAGGACGCGTTTGCCGCCGGGCTGACCTGCGGCGGCAGGCTGGAAATCCACATCGAACCCGTGGATACGGGGCCCGGCCGGCTGCGGCTGGACGGCCTGCTGGCCCTGGCCGGGAGGCATCCGGCCGGCGGCGCTGCGCTGATCCGCAGGGTAGACGCCGGCGGAGGCGGCGCCGTCGTGGTTCCAGACCCGGCGGCCTTCCAGGTACTGCAGTCGGCCGAACTCGCCGCGATGCTCGGTGCGGGCGGTTCCGGTGGTGCCGGGCTCGCGATGCGGGCGGCAGCAGCCCAGTTGGAACCGCTGCTGAGGGGAGGCCGTACAGGGCTGGTCCGGATCGCGTCCGCGGGGGAGCGCCAGCAGGAACCCGTGAGCCTGCTGGTGGAGAGCCGGCTACCGGCACCGCGCCTGCTGATCTTCGGCGCCAATGACTTCGGTGCGGCACTCGTGCCGCCCGCGAAACTCCTGGGCTTCCATGTCACGGTGTGCGATGCGCGCCCGGCGTTCGCACAGCAGGACAGGTTCGGCGCCGCGGACGAGGTGGCCACGGCCTGGCCGCACCGGTACTTGGCGGACCAAGTGCTGGCCGGCCGCACCGACGCCCGGACGGCCATCTGCGTGCTCACACACGATCCGAAATTCGATGTCCCGCTCCTGCAGGCCGCGCTCGGCCTGGACGTGGACTATGTCGGCGCCATGGGGTCCAGACGAAGCCACCGCGGGCGGATCGATGCTCTGCGGCAGGCCGGCGTGGCCGACGGCGACCTGGCCCGGCTGCACTCACCCATCGGCCTGGACCTCGGGGCCGTCACGCCGGAAGAGGTCGCGGTCTCCATCACGGCAGAACTCGTGGCCAACCGGAGCAAGGCCGCCGGGCTGGCCCAGGGCAGCGTGTCCCTGAAGGATGCCAGCGGCCCCATTCACCACTACTCCCGAAATCATCAGGACAGCAGTCATCACGGCCGCAACCATCACGGCCGCAACCATCACGACAGCAGCGCCGGCATGCCGGAACCTGAGGAGGCCCAGTGGACATGAACACCATCGAGGCCGTGGTCCGCACCGCGGATCCGACGCAGTGGCGCGAAGGGGACGCCTGGCTCGCGGGGGGTACCGTGCTTTTCTCCTCCGGGAGCCCCGCCGCCGGACAGGAACCGCTCCGGCGCCTCCTGGACCTCGGCTCCACGGACTGGACACCCATAGCGGTGTCGGCGGCCGGCATCGAGCTGGCGGCGACCTGCACCATCGCGCAACTGTATGCATTCCCGGATGCGGATGCGGATGCGGATGCCGGCTCGGACGCCGGCCGGGGGGTGGCCGGGAACTGGCCCGGCGTGGAACTCGTCCGCCCCTGCTGCGAGTCCTTTGTGGCCTCCTTCAAGGTCTGGACCATGTCCACGGTGGGCGGCAACCTGTGCACTTCCCTGCCGGCCGGGCCCATGATCTCGCTCTGCGCAGCGCTCGACGCCACGGCCACCATTCTGGGCCCCGGCGGCGCCCGCCGCACGCTCCCGGTGCTGGACTTCGTTACGGGCGACGGGACGAACTGCCTCGCTCCCGGCGAGCTCCTGCGCAGCGTGAGCCTGCCGGCGGCGGCCCTGTCCTCCCGGGTGGCCTTCCGCCGGCTGTCGCTGAGCAACCTGGGCAGGTCAGCGGTGCTGCTGATTGGAAGGCTCGACGCCGGCGGCACCCTGGTCCTGACCGTCACCGCAGCCACCAAGCGCCCCGTGCAGCTGCGCCTGGAGTCCTCCGCGGCGGCGCTCGCCGGCGCCCTCACTGATGCTCTCTCCGAGGCCTTGGATGCCGCCATCCCCGATGAGCTGTACCACGACGACGTCCACGGCCTGCCCGCCTGGCGCAAGGACATGACGTACCGGCTGGCCCATGAAATCCAGGCCGAACTCACCGCCCCGGCAGACCGCGACCCGTTACGCATATCC
>NZ_CAKKMM010000552.1:0-3158 GCF_918698205.1 Microbacterium sp. Bi128
ACCGTTACCAGGTCGTCGCCGTCTTCACGCGGCGTCCGCTCCCCGAGGAAGTCGAGGCGATCGACTCCTCCGCGCCGCGCGACGCTTTGAGCGCGGCGGGATACCCGGGGCTCACGCTGCGGGTCTCCGACCGACGCCTCGAGATCGGGAACTCGAACCTCGAAGAACTCGAGGGGGGCCTGTCGACGGTGCTCGCCGACCTCCTGGGCCAGATCTCGCGCCGCATACGGCAGGACCAAGCGCAGGCCTTCGACCGCGCCGCGGCGGCCGCCGACATCGAACACACCCGCTCCGACGACGTGATCCGGCAGGCCGGCCGCATCACGTTCCACGCCTCCTCGCCGTCCGACTGAGTCGCGGCCCTTCTCCGACATCGGCAGGCCCGGTCGCCCCATGAACGAGTTCCGCACCACGACGCCCCGATCGACCGCGACGAGGCGCGCCACCGGAAGCGAGTTCACCGAGCTCGCGAAGACCATTCGCGAGCTCGGTCTGCTGCGTCGACGGCACGGCTACTACTGGACGAGGATCATCGGACTCCCGGCGGTGCTCGGGGTGGCGCTGGTCGCCTTCACGGTCATCGGCGACACGTGGTGGCAACTGGTCACCGCGGACTTCCTCGGAATCCTGTTCACCCAGATCGCGTTCCTCGGCCACGACGCCGCCCACCGGCAGATCTTCACTTCCGGCACCTGGAACGACTGGATCAGTCTCATCCTCGGCGATCTGTTCGTCGGGATGAGCTACGGCTGGTGGCAGCACAAGCACACCCGGCACCACGCGCGGCCGAACACGCTGGGTTCCGACCCCGACATCGAGCTCCCCGTGATCGTGGTGGCGCCGGGCGGCGCACCGTCGCGACGGACCGGGCTGACGTGGGTCCGGGCGCACCAGGGAGTGCTCTTCTTCCCGATCCTGCTGCTGGAGGGACTGTCCCTGCATGCATCGGGCGTCCGGGAGGTCTTCACCCGAGGCCGGATGCCACGCCGATGGGTAGAGATCGTCTTCCTCACGATCCGACTGGCGGGCTTCCCCGCACTGGTGTTCGTCATCCTCTCGCCCGGGATCGGGTTCGCCTTCCTGGGCGTGCAACTCGGCGTGTTCGGTTTCTGCATGGGCATGTCGTTCGCCCCCAACCACAAGGGGATGCCGATCCTCCCGGAGGACGCCCGGATCGACTTCCTCCGGCGCCAGGTGATGACGAGCCGCAATGTCGCCGGCACCCGGTTGCTGGACGTGGCGATGGGAGGTCTGAACTATCAGATCGAGCATCACCTGTTCCCCAGCATGCCCCGCCCGCACCTGCGCAAGGCCGCTCCTATCGTGTCGGCCTACTGCCACGCACACGGGGTGCCCTATACCCGGACCGGGTTGCTCGCCTCCTACGCGATCGTCGTCCGATACATCAACCGCGTGGGGCTGGGCGAACGGGACGTGTTCACATGTCCGCTCGTGGACCAGCGCAACCGGCCGCCCATCGTCGGCACGGCCGGGCGTTAGCCTGGCGGGCGCACCCCGCGGGTGGGGTCAGTCGGCGTAGTCGACGTCGATCGTCCCGAAGCCGAACGGGGCCTCGCTGTCGCCGTCGTCGCGCGAGTCGAACTCGACCGTGCTGGTGGTGATCGTCACCGCGGTGTGGATCGTGAACAGCACGCTGGCGATCCGGTTGCCCACGACGGTCAGATCGACGAAACCGCCTCCATCGCCCAGAGCGCCGACGATGTTCCGCTTCAGCTCGGTGACGTTCTCGCTCTGCGCGAGCGCGAGGGTGCTGTCGTTGATCTCCACATTGGTGCGTTCCATCGTCTCGGACATGCGGCGAACGTAAGCCGGTTCGCGCCGATCGAGCGTGGGGGTTGCGCTCCCCGGGAAAACGGGTCCCGCTTTCACGAGAAAGGGGCCGCAGGGTCTCGACGACCCGCGACCCCGTGTCACGACTGGTGCCCCCGACAGGAATCGAACCTGCGACCTTTGGTACCGGAAACCAACGCTCTATCCCCTGAGCTACGGAGGCGGACCGGTCAAGGTTAGCACCGCGCCGGCACCGCGCCCGACCCGGCGGGGCGCAGGCGCGGGCACCTCACGCGACGATCACTCGTCGCCGATGACCCCGATGCCCGTGGCCTCGTGATCGGCGTCCGGGTCGTCGCCGGAGGGGGCCTTCGACTGCTCGTCGACGTCGTTGGTCTGGCTCGGGGCGACCGTCTGGTCGTCGCCGAGGTCTTCGGAGTCGTCGGCCGGTGCGGTGTTCTGAGGATCGCTCATGGATCATCCCTTCCTCGCGGAGGACCAGCTTCGCAAACCCGGGTGCGAGGACGCGGAGGGTTGACCCGGCGCGCGAAGTGGTTCAGCGACGGCGCCCCGCCCACGCGCGCAGGCGCGCACGCAACGGCAGGGTGAGGTCGACGATGCGCCCGTCGGCCGCGACGGTGACGCGATCACCCGAGTCGGTGGTACTCCCCCGGACGTAGGCCGCGCCCACCGCGACGTAGGTCTGCAGCAGCATCGCGGCCTCGGCGCGCGTCGAGGTGGTGTCGTCGAGGCGGGCGCGGTGACCGGAATCCACCCGCACCGAGAACCACCGGGTCCCCGGGGTCGAGACGACCGCCCAGCGCTCCCCCGCCGACAGACGCACGAACGCTTCGCCGTCGTCCAGCCCCGTCGCCGGCGACAGATCGTCGTATTCGGGGACGAGGGCGTCGAGCGTCGCCAGCGCCTCGGGGGCGGTGACGAAGTCGGCGCGCCCGGCGCTCAGGCCGCCCCACTCGAACTTCCGGTCCGGGGTCATCGGGCCCCCGGGCGATCGAGCGTGCGCGTCATCCCGCGAGCGTAGCCCTCCCGCGGCTCCGGGGCACCGGCATCCCGCCGATATCCGCCGTCGCGGCGAGAACCCTGAGCGTCGGCTGAGCGCACCCTCTACGATGAGCGGCATGCTGACGTCCTCGCCCAACAACATCTTCGACCAGACCTCGATCTTCGCGCTGAGCGGGACCAACTCGCTGATCGCCGTCGCCGTGTACGTGCTCATGGTGATCGCGCTCTGGCGCGTCTTCACGAAGGCGGGCTACCCCGGGTGGCTCGCGATCATCCCCATCGTCAACGCGATCTACGTCGTCAAGGTCGCCGGGTATTCGGGCTGGATGACGCTGCTCTATCTC
>NZ_CAKKMM010000553.1:0-3147 GCF_918698205.1 Microbacterium sp. Bi128
GAACTGGCCACGGCCCTGCTGCTGGCCGCAGATCAGGACATGTACCGGGTCAAGACGGAAATGCGCGGGGCCGTGGGCGCCGGTTGATCCGCGGGCTTAAACGCCAAACGACGACGGCGGGACGCGGGTCCCGCCGTCGTCGTTTGGCTTTGCTGCCTGGAACCCGGGCTTTAGGCGCCGTGGTTCAGGCTGAGGGTGAAGGTGTTCGGGCCGCTGGCGTGGACCGCGATGTTGCTCTTGGCGGTGTTGTGGCGCTCGGAGAGCTCGTGGACCAGCGCGTCCAGCTCGTGGTGCATGGTGGAGCGGTCCCAGAGCTTGTGGGTTACAGAGTTGGCAGTTTCAAACGTCATTGTTCAGTGCTTCCATTTCATGAATCCGGATGTCCGGCTGCCGCACCGATGCGGAGCCGCCGTAGGGGCCAAACCAGGAACGCCTGAGACCGTGGGCAGCTCTGCGAGCTCACCGGTTTGGCCTCATTGCGTCCACCAGGATGGGTGCCCGGCGTTTACTGCGGACGCGGAACGTCGCAGAAATTCGTCAGGCTGCACCGGCAGGAACGTCGCAGTCCCCGCCTTGCCTTTCCATAGTGCACAGCGCCGCGCGGGAGGCTCAAGCCAGATGGCGAAATTTGCGCGTGAGACTCATCACAGCCGCTGTGCCGGAACGTGGACGGCGACGACGGCACCCGAGTCCGGCGCAGACGGTTCAGTGCGGTCTAGGGTCGGGACCGCTTCGACCGAAAATGCGGAGGGTGGATGTGCATGCGGCTCAGCCCCCGGGCGGGGGCCGGAGAGACCGGCACCGGTCCGCCGGGCTCCGGTCCCGCTGCGGCAGCGGCCCGTCCGTAGCGGGCAGCCAACGGTGCGGCGCTGAAGCCGTGGGCCAGGACGCTGAGCAGTACGGTGGCGGCAATGACGGCCACAGCCTGATCGGACAATGGTCCAAGGGCTTCCAGCGCCAGCAGCGCGAACACGAGCGACGCCAGTCCGCGCGGGCCGAACCAGCCCACGAACAGGACGGTTTTCCGGTCGAGGCCGGCGCCAATTGAGGCCAGCGCCACCGGCAGCATCCGCACCACCGTGAGGCTGAGCACGGCATACGCGATGGTCAGGGGGAGGGAGTGCTCCAGCATGATCGGCACGGTGATGGCTCCGAAGGCCAGCCACACGAGCAGGGACACCAGGCCGCTCATCTGCTCAACGAAAGCCAGTTCGGCCGGCCCCCGTTCCCCGGCGCAGGTGCCGAACGCCAGCCCGGCGCAGAACGCGGCGACGAAGCCGTTGCCGCCCACCGCGAGTGCGGCGCTGTAGGAGAGCAGGCTCAGGGCCAGGACGCCGATGCCGGCGAAATCCTCGGTTGCGGTCCCGCGCCGGCGGGCCAGCTGGAGCAGCCACCCTCCCGCGGCGCCGGCCGCTGCGCCGACACCGGCGCCGATGAGCAGCTCCATGGCCGCGCTGCCTGGGCCTTCGGCGCTCTCCAGGCCTGCTGCGGCGGCCGCGCCGGCGATGGCGAGCATGACGACCGGGGTGGCGATGCCGTCGTTGAGGCCGCTTTCGACCGTGATCAGCTGGCGGATCCGCGACGGCACCGCCGGATTCGTCACCACGGGTATTCCGAGTGCGGCGTCGGTAGGGGCAAGCGCAGCACCGACGAGGAGGGCCAGCCAGAACCCGAACTGGGGAAAGAACCAAGCGGCCAGGGCCCACCCGAACACAATCGTCAGCGGCAGACCGACTCCCAGCAGCCGCACGTAGCGGCTCACGTCTTGGCGCAATTGCTGGAGCGGCAAGCGGGCGGCGTCGGAGAAGAGCACCCACACCAGGGTGACCTCGACAACCGGGGTGATACTCGCCAAGGGCGACGGGCCACTAACCAGCCCGGACCAGGCCAGGGCTGCGCCGACAGCGGTGAACACAATAGGAGCGGTCAGGTCCGCCTGCTGCAGCCGCGCCGACACCAGCGCCCACGCGAACAGGAGGGCGGTGATGAGGACAATGACCGTCAGCTCCATGGCGGATCGGCGCCCGTTTCCGTGGGCGCAGCGTGAGGGCGGCCCGATTCCAGCAGCCGGATGGGTCCGCCCACAGGGATCACGCTCCCTCCGCCGATTGCACCAAACGTTCCCCTGCAGTTCAGTGAATCCGCCGGCCCGGGACCGCGCCAGAGAACTAAGCCCTGTCCTTTGGGTCGAGGCGCCCAATGGCGCCCGCAAGCGGACTAAGTGTGCTCGCGGGCCGCCCGCGGGGCCGCGACCGAGCCGCGGCGGATCAGTGCGGCCGTGAATGTCGGTGCGGCCGCCGGTGCCTTGCGGCCTTCGATCTGCCGGATCAGGGCTGACGCGGCTGCTACGCCCATGTCGTAGACAGGCTGGGCGATAACCGTGAGCGGGGGCGTGGTCAGGCGCGTCCAGGCGAAGTCGTCATACATGAGGAAGGAGACATCACCCGGAATGGAGAGGCCGAGCTCGTGGATCGCTTCCACCACGCTGAGGCCGATCAGCCCGTCGGAGGCGATGATCGCCGTCGCCGGGTCAGGGCGCTGCACCAGCTCGCGGGTGATCTTCTTGATGGACTCGTCGTCGCCGGCGTTGAGGCGGATCAGATCGACGGGCAGGTCCAGCCCCGCCTCCTCGAATGCGCGTTTCATGCCGTCGCGCCGGTCCGAGATCTGGGACGAGTCCAGCTGCATGCCGTCGTGGTACGGCCCGGCTGTTTTCAGCGTGGAGACGAAGGCGATCCTCCGGTGGCCGGACTTGAGCAAATAGCTGGTGGATTCATGGGAGATGTCCTCCATGTCCACCGCCACGGTGTCGACGTCGAGCCCTGGCGCCTTGCGGTCCAAAAGGACCAGCGGACGGCCGGATTCGTAAACGCGCC
This sequence comes from Microbacterium sp. Bi128, assembly GCF_918698205.1. Lineage (NCBI taxonomy): Bacteria > Bacillati > Actinomycetota > Actinomycetes > Micrococcales > Microbacteriaceae > Microbacterium > Microbacterium sp. Bi128. Next base: position 2,877 of record NZ_CAKKMM010000553.1, read on the forward strand.
GTAAATGTTGCGTTTCCACGGAAGACGCGGGTGCCACGATCAGGCCGTCAACGCGCTTGTCGAGGAGCACCCTGACGGCGTCGATTTCCGCCTCGGTATCCTCGTCCGTATTGATCAGGATGACATTGAATCCACTCCGCTTGGCGGTATCCGTAATGCCCCGCGTGGCCAGGCCGAAATGGGGGTTTTCGATGTCGCCGACCACCACCCCGATGGTGTGCGATTTCCCGGTGTTCATGCTGCGGGCGAGCTCGTTGGGCCGGTACTCCAG
>NZ_CAKKMM010000554.1:0-3147 GCF_918698205.1 Microbacterium sp. Bi128
GACGAAATACGGGCCCGTGGAGGCGCTGTGGACGAGCTTGGCGTACTTGGCGAGCACACCCTTCGTGAACTTGGCCGGGAGCGGCTCCCAGCCGACCTTGCGGGCCTCGAGCTCGGCGCCGTCGACCAGGAGGTCGAAGGTGCGGGCCGCGATGTCCACGCGGATCCGGTCGCCGTCCTTGACGAACGCGATGGGGCCGCCGTCGACGGCTTCCGGCGCGACGTGGCCGATGCACAGGCCGGTGGTTCCGCCGGAGAACCGTCCGTCGGTCAGCAGCAGGACGTCCTTGCCCAGGCCCGCGCCCTTGATGGCGCCGGTGATGGCGAGCATCTCGCGCATGCCGGGGCCGCCCTTGGGGCCTTCGTAGCGGATCACGACGACGTCGCCCTTGTGGATCTCACCCTTGTCCAGGGCATCGAGCGCGCCCTGTTCGCGTTCGAACACGCGGGCCGTGCCCTCGAAGACGTCGGCGTCGAAGCCGGCGCTCTTGACGACAGCTCCTTCCGGGGCCATCGAGCCGTGCAGGATGGTGATGCCGCCGGTCTTGTGGATCGGGTTGTCCAGTGCGCGCAGGATCTTGCCGTCCAGGTCCGGCGGGTTGATCGCGGCGAGGTTCTCGGCCACGGTCTTGCCGGTGACGGTGAGGCAGTCACCGTGCAGCAGGCCGGCGTCGAGCAGTGCCTTCATGATCACCGGCACGCCGCCGATCTTGTCGACGTCGGTCATGACGTAGCGGCCGAACGGCTTGAGGTCGCCCAGGTGCGGGATCTTGTCGCCAATCCGGTTGAAGTCCTCCAGCGTCAGCTCCACCTCGGCTTCGCGGGCGATCGCGAGCAGGTGCAGCACGGCGTTGGTGGAACCGCCAAAGGCCATCGTGACGGCGATGGCGTTCTCGAACGCCTTGCGCGTCATGATGTCGCGGGCGGTGATGCCCAGGCGCAGGAGGTTGACCACGGCTTCGCCGGACTTGTGCGCAAAGGCGTCGCGGCGGCGGTCCGCGGAGGGCGGTGCGGCCGAGCCTGGCAGGGACATGCCCAGGGCCTCGCCGATGCAGGCCATGGTGTTGGCGGTGTACATGCCGCCGCAGGCGCCCTCGCCCGGGCAGATGGCCTTTTCGATGCGGTCCAGGTCCTCGCGGCTCATCTTGCCGGCGGCGCACGCGCCGACGGCCTCGAACGCGTCGATGAGGGTGACTTCCTTTTCGGAGCCGTCCTCGAGCTTGACCCAGCCGGGCATGATGGAGCCGGCGTAGAGGAACACGGCGGCCAGGTCCAGGCGGGCCGCGGCCATCAGCATGCCGGGCAGCGACTTGTCGCAGCCGGCCAGGAGCACAGAGCCGTCGATCCGCTCGGCCTGCATGACCGTCTCGACCGAGTCGGCGATGACCTCGCGCGAGACGAGCGAGAAGTGCATGCCCTCGTGGCCCATCGAGATGCCGTCGGAGACGGAGATGGTGCCGAACTGCAGCGGGTATCCGCCACCGGAGTGCACGCCCTCTTTGGCGCCCTGGGCCAGACGGTCCAGGCTCAGGTTGCAGGGCGTGATCTCGTTCCAGCTGGACGCGATGCCGATCTGGGGCTTGTCCCAGTCATCGTCGCCCATGCCGACGCCGCGGAGCATTCCGCGCGACGTGGTGGCTTCGATGCCATCGGTGATGACGCGGCTGCGGGGCTTGATGTCGATCTCGCCGGCGGGGGTCAAATTGTGCGGTGCGGGCATTCTCGCAGTCTATTGCGCGTGGGCGACGCGCTGATGCGCCACGGCCTCGAGAACGTCGACGAAAGCATCGATGTCGGCGACCTTCAGGTCGGCCGCGGTCTCTCCGGAACCGATATGGATGCCGAGATCCCCCGCCGAGAGCGAGCGCAGGGCGTCCTCATCGGTGACGTCGTCGCCCGCGAAGAGCACGGCCGTCGCCCCTACGCGCTCCCGCAGGCGCTCGACGGCGGAGTCCTTGCCCTCGTGGCGGAACGCGAACTCGAGGATGTCGTGGCCGGTGCGGCGACGCCACCGTGGCGCTTCCGCGCCGACGAGCGCGTCGGCGATCTCGCGCGCCTCCGCCGCGTCGGTGGCATCCGCTCGACGGGTGTGCACCCCGACACCGAACTCCTTCGGTTCAATCCAGACGCCGGTCGCGTGGGCGGTGCGGCGCTCCAGCTCGGCCTGGAGCCGGTCCCGGAGCGACAGGTGCTCGGCATCGTCCGGCGCCGGCTCCTCGCCCGTGCCCGGAACCCAGTACTGCACGCCGTGGGACGCGGCCAGCCACACCGGAGAGTCGTCGTCGTGCTCCGCGATCTCGCGCAGGTGCCCCAGGGACCGCCCCGAGACGAGGGCGACCACGGTGTCGGGCGCGGCGGCGAGGGCATCGACCGCGGCCCGGGCGCGCGGCGTCATCCGCGCCGTCATCGGGTCGTCGACGAGCGGAGCGAGCGTGCCGTCGAAATCGAGCGCGACCAAGAGGACCGCCGTGGTGGACACGGCCTCGATCGCGGCGTCGGCGGCGGTCATGAGCCGGCCTCTTCGTCCACGGAGGCGGCGCGAGCGGCAACGGCCGCCGGGGCGCTCGATGTCCGGCCGTGGAAGGCCGAGAGCGCCTCCAGGAACTCGCGCGACCAATCCTCGACGTCGTGATCGCGCACCCGCTTTCGCAGCGCGCGCATGCGGCGCCCCTGCTCGGCCGCGGGCATGTCGACCGCACGCACGATGGCCTCTTTGAGGCCGTCGATGTCGTGCGGGTTGATCTGCAGGGCGCTGCCCATCTCATCTGCCGCGCCGGCGAACTCGCTCAGCACGAGCACGCCCCGGTTGTCGATCCGGCTGGCGACGTACTCCTTCGCCACGAGGTTCATTCCGTCGCGCAGGGCCGTGACGAGCATGACGTCAGCCGCGAGGTAGAGCGCGACCATCTCCTCCCGCGGGTAGGACTGGTGCAGGTACCGGATCGCGGTGTGCCCCATCGTGTCGCGGTCGCCGTTGATGCGTCCGACGGTCATCTCGATCTCGTCGCGCAGCTGCACGTAGGCCTCGACGCGTTCGCGGCTGGGGCTCGCGACCTGCACGAGGGTGGCGTCCTCGACGGTGGCGCGGCCATCCTCGAGCAGTTCGCCCCACGCCTTCAGACGGTGGCGAATGCCCTTGGTGTAGTCC
>NZ_CAKKMM010000555.1:0-3146 GCF_918698205.1 Microbacterium sp. Bi128
GTCCCGGACGGCCTCGATGCTCGTGAAGCGGGTGCCCTCGCCAATCCGGACCGGGAAGTCGTTGGTGTCGATGCGGATCGTCCCGGCCGGAATCGGGCTGATCGTGGCGGCCAGGACCCCGGCCACGCGCCCCTCGTTCAGGCCGGCCGCGACGGCCTTGGCGCGGTCCACCTTGACCTGGACCACCGGCTGGCTGGCGGCCAGGTTGGTGGCCACTTCGCTGCTGCCCGGGACACCGTCCATGGCCTTGACCATCGCGTCACTGGCCGTCTGGAGGTCGGCGGTGGTGGCGGCCTTGAGGGTGATGTCCACGGTTGACGAAGTGCCGAAGCCGCCCTGCTGGGAACCGACCGTGATCTTTCCGGCATCGCCGAGCTTGGAGAGTTCGCTGCGGACGGTCTCCTGGAGCTTGCCCTGGTTGGCCTTCTCGTCCGTCACCACGGTGAACGTCGAATTGGACGCGCCGGAGGAGAGCAGGGCCGAGAAGCCGGTCTGGGCGTTGCCGGTGGTGGCCTGGACGTCTTTGATTCCGTCGATGCCCCGCAGGGTGTCCTCGACGCGGATCGCCGAAGCGCTGGCCTCGTCAAGGCTGGTCCCTGCCGGCAGGGCCTGCTTGACGGTCATGCTGTTCTCGCCGGAGCGGCCCAGGAGGTCGGTGGCGAGCAGCGGGGACATCGCCACGGTGCCGGCAAGCACCAGGGCCGCGGCGACCAGGGTGAGGACCGGGTGCCGCTGCGTGCCGGACAGGACAGGCAGGTAGCCGCGCTGCAGGAGCGTGCTCTGCTCGGCCTCGTGCGCCTTGGCGGCGATGCCAGCGGCAGAAGCCGGAGAGCCGGTGACGGCGGGCGTGCGCAGGAACCAGTAGGCCAGCACCGGCACGATGGTCAGCGAGACCAGCAGCGAGGAGAGCAGGGCGATGGTCACTGTCAGGGCGAACGGCCGGAACAGCGCACCGGCCAGGTCGCCGACGAAGGCGATGGGCAGGAAGACGGCCACGGTGGTCAGGGTGGACGCCGTGATGGCGCCGGCAACTTCGCGGATGGCGGTCCCGATCGCGGTGATCTTGTCCTCGCCGTAGCTCAGGTGCCGTTTGATGTTTTCGATGACCACTATCGAGTCGTCCACGACGCGGCCGATCGCGATGGTGAGCGCCCCAAGGGTGAGGATGTTGAGTGAGTAGCCGGTGCCAGCGAGGCCGATGAACGTGATCAGCAGGGACAGCGGGATGGACACGGCCGTCACCAGGGTGGCGCGCACTGACATCAGGAACACCAGGATCACCAGGACGGCGAAGCCCAGTCCCAGCAGGCCCTCGGTGGTGAGGTCCTTGATGGACTTCTCGATGAACGGCGCCTGGTCGAAGACCGGGGTGAATTTGGCGTTGGAGCCAAGCTCGGCCTCAAGTTGCGGGATGGCGTCCTTGACCGCGTGGGAGATCGCGACGGTGTCGCCCTCGGGCTTCTTGGTCACGGACAGGGCGAGGGTTTCCTTGCCGTTGGTCCGCGTGATTGACGTGCGGGCGTCCTCGACCAGGCTGACATCCGCCACGCTGCCGATCGTCGCCGCATCACGGGCCGCGCCCAGCGGGAGGGCCTTGATGGCGTCGAGGGAGTCGACCGGGCTGCCGATCTGCAGCGAGAGGGTTTTGCCCTGTTCCTCGATGGTGCCGGCCGGGACCAATGCACCGTTGTTCTTCAGCGCGTCGCTGATGGCCTGGAGGCTCGTGCCCGATGCCGCCAGGTCCCGGGGCCGCGGCAGGATCTGGATGTGCTGCGTGGCGCCGCCGGTCACGTCGGCGCCGCGCACGCCGTCGAGCTTCTGCAGCACAGGGACGCTGAGCCGGGCGAGATCGGCGTTGAGTTCACTGAGCGGTTTGTCGGAGGACACGGCCAGGAAGACGATCGGGAAGTCGCTGATGCTCCCGGCGATCGCCTGCGGCTGGACGTCCTTCGGCAGGGCCTGCTTGGCGTTGGAGATGGCGCGGTCGATCTGGTTCCTGGCCCGGTCCAGGTTGGAGCGAGACGCCGTTCCGGGACGTTGACGACGTCGATTCCAGCCCCTCGACGCTGTTCAGCGCCTTTTCCAACGGGGCACTGATCTGCTTGTCCACGACTTCCGGCGACGCACCGGGCATCGAGGAGATCACGGTGATCTGCGGGAACTCGATGGAGGGGATGAGCTCCTGTTTCAGCGAGGACATCGTGATCACGCCGAAAACGCAAGCGAACACCGTGATCAGCGCGATCAGGGCCCGGTTGGCGAGAGACAGCTTTGCGAGCCGGAACATCTCATGGTCTCCTGGTGGGTCGGGGGCGTCCTGCACAACGGGACATCAAAAAACGGGGACGTCACGGGTTGCAGCGGTCCCAAACCAGCAGTGTAAACCAGCCGCGGCCGGGCGCCGGCTTAGTTGCTGGCGGTGACCTGTTCGAGTTGCAGCGCCTTGGCCGTCTCGGCCTCCAGCGTGGCGGCGAGCTCAGGGTTGTCGTTGAGCTTGACGCCGTAGCCGGGCATCATGTCCTTGAGCTTGGACTGCCAGCCCTTGAAGTTCTTCGGGAAGGACTTCTGGAGCAGCTCGATCATGATCGGCACGGCGGTGGACGCGCCCGGGGATGCGCCAAGCAGGGCGCCGATGGTGCCGTCGCGTCCGGCGATGACCTCGGTGCCGAACTGCAGCACGCCGCCCTTCTTCGGGTCCTTCTTGATGATCTGGACCCGCTGGCCGGCGGTGATGAGCTCCCAGTCGCCGTCCTTGGCCTCGGGGTAGTACTCCCGCAGGGCCTCGACCTTGTCGCCGTGACGCTTGGCGACTTCCTTGATCAGGTAGGCGGTGAGGTCCATGTTGTCCTTGGCCACGGCCAGCATCGGGATGATGTTGGAGGGGCGGATGGACAGCGGCAGGTCCAGGTAAGAGCCGCTCTTGAGGAAGTTCGTGGAGAAGCCGGCGTACGGGCCGAACAGCAGGGAGCGCTTGCCGTTGACGTAGCGGGTGTCCAGGTGCGGCACGGACATGGGCGGGGCGCCGACAGACGCCTGACCGTAGACCTTCGCGCTGTGCCGGGCAGCGATGCTCTCGTCGGTGCAGCGGAAGAACTGGCCGGAGACCGGGAAACCGCCAAACCCCTTGCCTTCCGGGATGCCGGAGG
>NZ_CAKKMM010000556.1:0-3144 GCF_918698205.1 Microbacterium sp. Bi128
GGATTGATGGTGCCGTTCAGCACGTCCGCCAGCAGTTCCGGGATGTACGTCCTGGCCGGGGCCATGCCGCCCCCGATCGAGATGTTGGTGTCGAACAGGAAGCGCAGCGGGGCTTCGGCGCCGCCGGTGGGGACGCCGACAAAGCCGAGGGCGCCGCCAGGGCGGACGCTGTGCAGGGCCTGTTCCATGGATTCCTTGGTCCCCACGCACTCCAGCACGGAGTCGGCGAGCACACCGCCAAGCAATTCGCGGACCTTGGCGACGCCCTCGTCCCCGCGTTCGGCGACGATGTCCGTGGCCCCGAATTCGCGGGCGATCGCCTGGCGGTCGGCGTGCCGTGACATGGCGATGATCCGCTCCGCGCCGAGGCGCTTGGCGGCCAGGACGCCGCAGAGCCCGACGGCACCGTCGCCGACCACCACGACCGTCCGGCCGGGACCGGCCTTGGCCGCGAGGGCTGCGTGGTGGCCGGTGGCCATGACGTCTGAGAGCGTGAGCAGGCTGGCGCGGAGGGCGTCGTCCGGGTCGGTGACGCCCGGGACCTTGACCAGCGTGGACTCGGCGAGCGGTACGCGCACGGCCTGGCCCTGGCCGCCGTCGATCCCGTGGCCCGTGTCATCCTTGCCGCCCCAGCCGGCGAGGTGGTCGCAGGCCACCGTGACGCCGTCGAGGCACTGCGGGCACGCGCCGCAGCTGACCACGAACGGGGCGATCACGAAGTCGCCCACGGCGAGGTCTTTGATGTCGTCGCCGATGCTTTCGACCGTCCCGATGAACTCGTGCCCGATCGCGGACGGCTTGTGGGTGGGCTTGACCCCGCGGTACGGCCAGAGGTCCGAGCCGCAGACGCAGGAGGCGGTGACCTTCACGATGACGTCGGTGGGCAGCTGGAGGGTGGGGTAGTCGCGGTCTTCGACTCGGATGTCGCCGGGACCGGGGATGATGGTGGCGCGCATGGGTGCTCCTCGCATTGTGGTGGATGGGCTGGGAACGAGTTTAGTCCCGTGGCATGCCGGCCACGCAGGCGAGGACAAGCAACGCGGGGTCAGATACGGCCCATCAAGCCGCCCGGCATGGGCTGTATCTGACCCCGCGTTGCTTTAGAGGGCTTCGAGCACGCTGACGTAGTTGGCGATGCCCACGCCGCCCATGTTCTGCACCGCGGCCCGGCGCGGGTTGGCCAGCTGCATGTCGCCGGCGGTCCCGGTGAGCTGCATCGCGGCGATGACGTGCTGGGAGACGCCGGTGGCGCCGACGGGGTGGCCCTTGGCCTTGAGCCCGCCCGAGACGTTGACCGGCAGCTTGCCGTCCTTGAAGACCCAGCCTTCTTCCAGCGCCCGGGCGCCCTGGCCGCGTTCGGCCAGCCCCATGGCCTCGTACATGAGCAGTTCGGCAATGGTGAAGCAGTCGTGGACTTCCGCGAAGTCGAGCTCCTCCAGCCCGACGCCGGCCATCCCCAGGGCCCGCTGCCAGGAGGCGCGTGTGGCGGCGAATTCGGTCGGGTCCCGGCGCTCGGCGGGGAAGAAATCGTTCGCCTGACCGAAGCCGGCGAGCCGCACCGGGGCGGTTGCCCCGCCGGTAGGGGCAACGCTGAGGACGACGGCGGCGGCGCCGTCGGAGACGGGGGAGCAGTCGGTGCGGCGCAGCGGATCGGCCACCATCGGGTTCTTGTCCGAGACGGTGCGGCAGAACTCCTCGCCGAGGTCCTTGCGGAGCTGGGCGTAGGGGTTGTCGACGCCGTTGCGGTGGTTCTTCGCCGCGATGGTGCCCAGGACGTCGCCGAGCTTTCCGTTGCTGTCGCCGTAGCGCTTGCCGTAGTGCTTCGCGACCTCCGCGAAGAGCCCGGTGAACCCGGTGGTGGAGGCCTTGCCGGCCATGTCGTAGTCCGCGCCGAGCAGGGCCGCGCCCACGACGTCGGCCCCGGCGTGGGTCATCTTTTCGGCGCCGATCACCAGGACGGTCTTCGCGGTGCCGGCAAGCAGGGACTTGGTGCCCTGCTGGAATGCGGCCGAGCCGGAGGCGCAGGCGTTCTCCACCCGAGTGGAGGGAACGTTGGCCAGTTGATCCGAGACCTGCAGTGCCAGGGAGGACGGGAAGGCCAGCGGCATCATGCCGGAGTTGAACTGGCCGAGGTAGATCTCATCGATCTGGCCGGGCTCGATCCCGGCGTTGCCGATCGCCTCGGTGGCGACCTGCACGATCAGGGACTCCAGGGTTTCTTCGCTCAGCTTGCCGAACCGGCTGTGGCCCCAGCCGGTGAGCAGGACGTCCTTGCCGAACTGGTCTTTGAGGCTCATGCCGTCGCTCCTTCAAATTCGAGCGCGACATCGAAGTCGGCTTCGGTCTTTTCGCGGATTTCCTCCACGGTGACGCCGGGCGCGAGGCGCGTGAGCGTGAGCTTCCGCCCGCCGCCTGCTTTGTGTTCATTCTTCACAAGGTCGAAGACCGCGAGGTCGCTGATGATGCGGTCCACGCAGCTGAGCCCGGTGAGCGGCAGCGTGCATTCCTTGACGATCTTGGCGCTGCCGTCCTTGGCGTTGTGCTCGGTCAGGACCACGACGCGCGGGGTGCCGGCCACGAGGTCCATGGCGCCTCCCATGCCCTTGACCATCTTGCCGGGGATGGTCCAGTTGGCGAGGTCGCCGGCACCGGAGACCTGCATGGCACCGAGGATCGCGACCTTCACGTGGCCGCCGCGGATCATGCCGAAGGACGTCGCGGAGTCGAAGATGCTGCCGCCGGGCAGGACCGTGACGGTCTGCTTGCCGGCGTTGATCAGGTCCGCGTCTTCCTCGCCCTCGAAGGGGAATGGGCCCATGCCGAGCAGGCCGTTCTCGCTCTGCAGGACAACGCGGACGCCGTCGGGCAGGTTGTTGGCCACCAGCGTGGGGATGCCGATGCCAAGGTTGACGTAGTCGCCGTCGTTCAGTTCTTCGGCCGCGATTGCGGCCATTTCATCTCGGGTCCAGGCCATGGTGGTTCTCCTTGGAAAGTCAGGGTGCAAAGGGTGGGGCGCCAACGCCGGCGCGCCCGGGGTGGGCGGCGCTCGGGCCGGATTAGACGGTGACGGCGGAGGCGGCCTGCGCCGCCGCCGCTTCCGCTGCGGGCCGCGGGCGGACGGTGCGCTGTTCGATGTCCTTGACG
>NZ_CAKKMM010000557.1:0-3143 GCF_918698205.1 Microbacterium sp. Bi128
CTTGCTGGCTGTCCTGGTCAGCCGTCATCTGCGCTACGACTGGGACAACCCGGATCTGGACACGAACGATCACCTGATCTTCTCCAAAGGCCATGCCTCTCCCCTGCTGTATTCGGTCTTCAAGGCCGTCGGCGTCGTCTCCGATGATGAGCTCATGACCGGCTACCGCCGGTTCGGCCAGCGCCTGCAGGGACATCCGACGCCGGCACTGCCATGGGTAGATTTCGCGACGGGCTCGCTGGGGCAGGGACTTCCGGACGGCGTCGGAGTCGCCCTCGCCGGGAAATACCTGGATCGGCTCCCCTACCGGGTGTGGGTGCTGTGTGGCGACAGCGAAATGGCGGAAGGCTCCATTTGGGAAGCCCTGGACAAGGCCTCCCACTATGGCCTGACCAACCTGGTCACCGTCGTCGACGTAAACCGGCTGGGACAGCGGGGCGAGACCGAACTCGGCTGGGACATGGAGTCCTATGCCCGCCGGGTCCAGGCTTTCGGCGCCCAGGCCATCGTCATCGACGGCCACGATCTCAGCGCCATCGACGAGGCTTTTTCCACTGCGGCAGAAGCACCTGAAGGCAAGCCCGTTGTCATCCTCGCCAAGACCATCAAGGCCAAAGGCTTCGCCGAGATCGAAGACAGCCCGGATTGGCATGGAAAACCCTTACCGCCCGACATGGCCGAGAAGGCTATTGCAGAACTCGGCGGTCCAAGGACCCTGACATTGCGGGGCCCTCTTCCGGAAGAAGGGTCAAAGGCACGCATCGACGCTCCCGGCGCAACCTTCCCCAGCTACACAGTGGGCGAGAAGGTCGCTACGCGAAAGGCTTACGGCGACGCTTTGGCAGCACTCGGCGGCATCGATCCCGCCGTTGTTGCCCTGGACGGCGAGGTCAGCAATTCCACCCATGCGGACCAATTCGCGAAGGCATTTCCCGGCCGGTTCTTCGAGATGTACATCGCCGAGCAGCAGCTCATCGCCGCCGCCACGGGACTGAGCAGCCGGGGATATAAAGCCTTCGCCTCGACTTTCGCGGCCTTCCTCACCCGCGCCTACGACTTCATCCGCATGGGGTCCATCTCGAGCGCCGATCTTCGCCTGTGCGGTTCGCACTCCGGCGTCGAGATTGGCGCCGATGGTCCATCCCAGATGGCGCTGGAGGACCTGGCGATGTTCCGGGCCGTGCATGGTTCGACCGTCCTGTACCCTGCGGACGCGACCAGCACGGCCACCCTGGTGCAGCGCATGGCGGAAACTTCCGGCATCAGCTATCTCCGGACCACCCGCGGCACCTACCCCGTCCTGTACAGCGCCTCCGAGCAGTTCCCGGTCGGCGGTTCCAAGCTCCTGCGGTCCTCCGGCAACGACGACGTTACCCTCGTCGGGGCAGGGGTCACCCTTCATGAAGCGCTTAAGGCAGCAGACATCCTCGACGCGGACGGAATCCGGGCCCGCGTCGTTGACTGTTACTCCCTCAAGCCCATAGACGCAGAAACACTGCTCACCGCCGCCGGCGAGACACAGGGCCGCGTCATCATCGCCGAAGACCACCGCATCGAGGGAGGCCTGGGATCAGCGGTCAAGGATGCCCTGCTCACGGCACCGCCGAGTGACCTGTCCATCACGCACCTCGCCGTGCACGGCATGCCCGGGTCCGGAACCGGGCAGGAGCTCCTCGCCTGGGCAGGCATCGACGCCGAACATATCGCCGAGGCCGCCCGGCGCCTGGTCGGGCCAAACGCGCGCCGGTCGTCATGGCGCGGCTCCCCGGGACCCACATAGACCCACGACAGGCCTCTCTCCCCGACTCTCGGCACCAAGCCGGGCGCGCGCGATGGCCTCATAGAACTCCTCACCAGGCGAGCCGACGGGCTTGCGAAACTGGGTTGCCTCCTCTACGAAGTAGGGATTAACGACGCCCAACCTGACACGGTGTTCGTTGCCGAGTTGTGGATATCCGAGAGCGCCCACCGGGCCTCCTTGAAACTGGACTCGGTCCGGAGCAGCATTGCCGAAGCGATGCCGCTGCTGTCAGGATCGATGAGCAGCCAGGGTTTCGAAGTCGTCGGATCTCCACTGCACGATTGAGGTTCCGCTTACGAATACCGCTTCCTAACCAAAACAACTCCCCCGTAAGCCGCTTCTCCACCGCGAGGAATCCGGAACAGTAATGGTCGCGCTATTGACTCGTCCTGAGGAGCCACAGCACACGGCCCTTCGGGCAGCCTTGTGAAGGCTTCCCAATACGCACGCCGCTAAAACGCCGGCACGGGATTTCGGTGCTCCTGGCGACGCGGCTGTTGTGATCGTTCAAGGGTGTCGCGAAGGATGGCGGGCCGCCGCTGGTGCGTGACTGCGGTGGTTGGCCCTAAGCGGCGGACCGCCCGGAATTTCCAGGTTCGATGACTCTGGGAACATGAGTTACCGGACGACTGTATTGGGGGATCCAGCCGCCCGGGCTCACTGCAAGGTTACTCCGTTTCGTCGGTGAATAGGGCGAAGATGGTCTGCCCAACGTCGCTACCGTGCAGCCCCAGCAGTTAGGCGTCGAAATACGTCCGGACTGTCGGGTCTTGTGAAAGAGAGGCGACCACTGATGCGGCGATGTCCCGGAGTTTGACGTTTGTGCAAGGGCTGCCCCCTGCCGCAGCTTACGCGCCGCTGCCAAGTCCCGATCACTGTTGGGCCACGGACCATGGCAGCCCTGGCGCTTGGCAGACCCTGGATCTGCCTCGCCGTGCTAGGCCCGCCCCCAAAGTGTCCGTTGAGGGATCCCTCGACGGGCGCCTTGTGGGTGGCGAGTTCGGAGCCGTGGGGATCGGTTTTCGCGAATGCTCACGCTCCTTTTGCTGGCGTGAGCTGGATCAGCTTCGCGAGTTCGTACGCCGTGTGGCGGTCATCTTCGTTGGCGACGAAGACCCGACCGATCAGCAGGGCGGCGTGGTGGGGCACGTCGATCCGTGTCATGCCGTGTGGCGTATCCTCGCCATTTGGGTTCGCAGAGGAGGAAGTCGCCGATAGCGGTTCCAGTGGTGCGTTTGCCCACGTAGGCAAAGTTGGCGCCGCTGGTCGGGTCGGTGAACTGCACGCTGTAATAGCGTTGTGCCATCTCGGGCACGCGCAGCACTTGTGGTCCGGCGTTGAC
>NZ_CAKKMM010000558.1:0-3140 GCF_918698205.1 Microbacterium sp. Bi128
GTCAACGACCGGCCGTAACTGATCGACGTTTCCCACTTCGCCAGCGAATGGCTGTGGCTGCCTGCGGCCGCCGAAGCGCTGGGCAATGTGCGCACCGACCAGGGCCACGACGTCGAGATCCGGGTCAGCACCACTAACAGCGACCCGTGGGACTTCATTCTGACTCCGGGCTAAGCCTGGCGTGCGAGGGGCCCCGGGTGAGCGTAGCGAGGCCGGGGAGTACGCTAGGCGCTAGAGTCTAAGGAGCGCCGGGACGGTGCCCGGCTCCGGCCGGATTGGATTTAGCGGAGGTAAATAGTGGCCAAGGCAGCACCGGCGGAACAGTTGAAGTTGCTCGAATTGCAGGGACTCGATGCCAAGCTCAAGTCCTTGTCCAACCGCCGGCGAAGCCTTGAAAGCGATTCCCGCATCACGGACCTGGAAGCCGCCCTCAGCGTGGCCAACGGTGAGCTCGGTGCCGCGAAGGTGGCCGTCCACGATGCTGAACTGGAGCTCAAACGCTCAGAGGCCGACGTCGAGCAGGTCGCCTCCCGGATCGAACGCGACGAGGCCAGGCTCAACAGCGGCACGGGGCTGTCCAAGGACCTCGTCGCCCTGCAGCGGGACCTCGTCTCCCTGAACAAGCGCCGCTCGGACCGCGAGGACGTGGAGCTCGAAGTCCTCGAACGGCTCGACTCGCTCCGCGCCCGCCAAGGGGCGCAGCAGCAGATTGTGGACGACATCCAGGGCTCCTTCGGCTCCATCCGTGCCGAGCTGGACGAGCAGCTGGCCGAGATCGCCGCCGAAGCCACGGTGGTGCGCGGGCAGCGTGCCGAGTTCGCCGCCGGACTCGACGCCGGAATGCTCGCCGTCTACGAGAAGACCCTGGCCAAGCGTGGCGTCGGCGCTGCCCGGCTCTTCCACGGCACCTCGGAAGGCTCCGGCATGCACCTGAGCCCGGGCGACCTGGCCGAGATCAAGGCCGCGGCCGAGGACGACATCGTGTTCTGCCCGGACTCCGGCTGCATCCTGGTGCGCTCGTCCGAGTGGGCCTAAGCACCCGCCTGCGCGTCAGTTCGGCAGGATGATGTTCAGGGTGTGCGGCTTCCGGGCCGTGCCCTCAACGAGTTCGGCAACCCACTTCTCCGCCGCCGCCTTCTGCAGCTGTGCGGGGGTTTGGGGCGCCTTGCCCCGGCGGCTGAGCAAATGCCGTGCCAGTTCGCCCCGGGTGTGCTTGGCAAAGTGACTGACCACCTTGCGCACGCCGGCGGTCTCGGTGAAGACGTTCACGGCCACCGTCTGTTCCGGCGGGGGAGTCCAGGCCGCGGCGTAGGTGCTGGACCGGCAATCCACTAACAGCTCACCCGTAGTGGCCGCCGCCAGGGCGTCGTTCAGTTGAGGCTTCCAGAATGAGGCGAGCCGTCCGACGTCGGGCAGCGAAGTCCCCATCGACAGCCGGTAGGCGGGCACGCGGTCGGCGAAGCGGATGGCGCCCCACAGGGCAGAGACCACCAGCACCGATTCGTCGGCCTTCCTCCGCTGCGCCGGGGTCAGCGTGTTGTAGCCGAGGGCGTCAAAGAGCACCCCGGAATACACCTGGTGGGCCGGGGCGGCAGGTTCCGCGTGCAGCCGTGTATTGCGTTCGACGTCGGCGCTCAGTGAAGCGCCGACGCCCAGCAGCGCCAGCGCGTCCTCGTGGGCGCTGACGGTGCCGAGCGCCTCCAGGACCTTGGCGCGGGAGCTGTTGAGGGCGGGAAAGCTCAAGGCGCCCCAGTCGGCGGCGTCCCCGCGCACAGCGGGAGTCTTGCCCTCGGAGGGCGGCAACAGAATTAGCACCGTACGATCCTACCGGCGGCGCGTGCCGTGGGTTCCGCGGGCGCCGCAGTACGCGGCCCGGCGGTGGCGGGTTCAGGCGAGGTTGTGGCCCAGGAATGAGAACACCTCGGGCAGCACGGTCCGCCAGTAGCTGTAGTCGTGGCCGCCGGGCCGGAAACCACCCTCCACGTCGCCCTTCAGCCCTGCACGGTAGGCACGAACCGTGGCGGCAAGCGCGTCCCCTGTGCCGCAATCGATCCGCTTGGGCACCGCCGCGAGCCGGGACCGGAGCGCGAACACGTCATGGGCCGCGAAGTCAGCCGGGCTGTCGAATGCTGTGTCCATGCGTGCGTCGTAGTTGTCCCAGACCGCCGGACTCATGGCGGCGACGGCGCGTATTCCGGGCAGCCGGCCCTGGGAGGCCAGCAGGAGGGAGCCGAAGCCTCCCATGGAGAGACCGAAGAGGCCGATCCGGCCAAGGTCGTAGCCCCGCCTGCCCAGGAACGGGACAAACTCCTTCACCAGCATCGACTGGGTGTCGCTGCCGTCGGCGCGGGGGTGCCACCAGGTGTTTCCGCCGTCCACCGCGGCGATCGCGAAGGGCGCGCCGCCGGCGTCGAGGTGCCGTTGGAGGGCCTTATGCGCCGACAAGCCCTCGAACAGTGCCTTGTGGCTGCCGTGAAGTCCGTGAAGAAAGACAGCCACGGGCAATTCGGGCCGCGCGCCGCCGGGCGGCAATTCGGGTGCGGCCAGCGACCAATGGCTGGCGATGCCGGGGCGGAAAGCCGAGACGAACGAACCCGTGCTGGTCCGGACCGTCAGCGCGCCGGCGCGGGCCCGCTGCCCTGACGTCGTCGGGCTGGCTGGGCTGGCTGGCACGGGCGGAGACGTCTCGGGAGGCGCGACGCCCTCTGTACAGGCAGAGAGCGCGGACGCGCCAAGGCCGATTCCTGCCAGCTCAAGCAGCCGGCGCCGGGTCAGGGCAGATTTGTCCATCCCTCGATAATAGGCCCGGGCGGACGCTACGCCGCTTTGATCGGTGGCGTCGTTGTCGGTGCCTCTGGCGTCGCCGTCGCCGTCATCGCCGTCTTGGCCACATGGTCCTCGCGTGCCAGGAAAGCGGCCAGTTCGGCGATGGTGCTCATCAGGGGCGCCGGGAAGACGACGGTTGAGTTCTTGTCCACCCCGATCTCCACAAGGGACTGAAGATTCCGCAACTGCAGGGCGACCGGGTGGGCCATCATCGTGTCAGATGCCGCGCCGAGCGCCACGGCGGCGATCGCCTCTCCTTCGGCCGAAATGATCTTGGCCCGCTTCTCCCGCTCGGCCTCCGCCTGCCGGGCCAT
>NZ_CAKKMM010000559.1:0-3138 GCF_918698205.1 Microbacterium sp. Bi128
GGCGGGGCTCGTGGACAAGACCAAAGCGGACCAGGCCGGCGGCTGGGCCCGCCTCGCGGCCGGGCTCGCCCTCGTCGTGGCCGGCGTGCTGGTCATGGTGTCCGGCTCGGGGTCCTGGGAACAGACCTGGCTCGCCCTCCTAGCCTCGGTGGCCGTGCTCGGCGGCGTGGCCCTGGTGCTTCTGCCATGGGGGCTGAAGTTCTGGCGCGACCTGGAAACAGAGCGCGCGGGGCGGGTCCGCGCCACCGAGCGTGCCGAGATCGCCGCCCACCTCCATGACTCCGTGCTGCAGACCCTCGCCCTGATCCAACGCCGGGCCGGCAACGAGCACGATGTCATCAGGCTGGCCCGCGCGCAGGAGCGCGAGCTGCGTGGCTGGCTGTACCGGGACGCCGACAAGGAATCCGGTCAGCTGTCCGACGGCATCAAGGCCGCCGCAGCCGAGGTCGAGGACGCCCTGGGGAACGCCGTCGAGGTGGTCAGCGTGGGGGACTGCGCCATGACCCAACGCCATGAGGCCCTCGTCCAGGCATCCCGAGAGGCCATGCTGAACGCAGCCCGGCACGGCGGCGGTGCCGTGTCCGTCTACCTGGAAGTCACCGACGCCGCCGCGGAAGTTTTCGTCAAGGACCGGGGCCCGGGCTTCGATCCGGATTCCGTTCCCCCGGACCGGCTCGGCGTCAGGGAATCGATCATCGGCCGGATGAACCGCCACGGCGGCACCGCCGCGATCACCAGCAGCCCGGACGGCACCGAAGTGCGGCTCCGGCTGCCCGTCGCCGCCGCCTCGGCCGGAACCGCCGCGGCCGCCGCCAACAACGCCAACGGAGAGGTCAAACCGTGACCAGCCCAGCATCAGCATCAGGAAGCCCCGCACCGATTCGCGTGGTGATCGTGGACGACCACGCCATCTTCCGCTCCGGGTTGAAGGCGGACCTGGACCCGGACATCGTCGTCGCGGGGGAGGCCGGAACGGTGGAGGAGGCAATCGCCGTCATCGCAGTCCAGCGCCCCGACGTCGTGCTCCTTGACGTTCATCTTCCCGGCGGCCGGGGTGGCGGCGGACGCGAGGTCCTGGCCGGCTCGGCGCCCCTGCTGGGCACCACGCGGTTCCTGGCGCTGAGCGTCTCCGACGCGGCAGAAGATGTGGTGTCCGTGATCCGGGCCGGCGCGCGCGGCTATGTCACCAAGACCATTTCCGGCGCGGAGATCAGCGGCGCTGTCCGCCGCGTGGCAGGCGGCGACGCCGTCTTCTCACCCCGGCTGGCGGGCTTCGTCCTGGACGCGTTCGGCACGGCCCCCGCGGACATCGCCGACGACGAGCTCGACAAGCTCTCGGCGCGGGAGCTCGAAGTGATGCGCCTTATCGCCCGCGGCTACAGCTATAAGGAGGTGGCCAAAGAACTGTTCATCTCGATCAAGACCGTTGAAACCCACGTCTCGGCCGTGCTGCGCAAGCTCCAGCTCTCCAGCCGCCACGAGCTGACCCGCTGGGCCGCCGAGCGCCGCCTGCTTTAACCCAAGGATGCGCTATCACTTAGGGTCCTTATCGCACTGGAATAAGGACCCGAAGTGATAGCGCATCGGGGTTTGTGACGTGTTAGTTCGCCTTGCCGAGGAAGTCCTGCAGGCGGGCGACGCCCGTGGCCAAGTCGTCGTCGCCGAGTGCATAGGACAGGCGCAGGTAGCCGGACGGGCCGAACGCCTCGCCGGGAACCACGGCCACCTCGACCTCGTCCAGGATCAGCGCCGCGAGTTCGGCAGAGGTGGCCGGCCGCACCGGGCCGTTCGCAGACGGGAACTCCTTGCCCAGCAGCGCGCGGACGTCCGCGTACACGTAGAACGCGCCCTTCGGCGTCGGGCAGTCAACGCCGTCAATCGCGTTCAGGCCCGCGACGATCGCCTTGCGGCGGCGGTCAAATGCCACCTTCATCTCATCGACGGCGGTCAGCGGCCCGGACACGGCCGCGAGGGCGGCGACCTGGGGGATGTTGGAGACGTTCGACGTCGCGTGCGACTGCAGGTTGGTGGCGGCCTTGATGACGTCCGCGGGCCCGATCATCCAGCCCACACGCCAGCCGGTCATGGCATAGGTCTTCGCCACGCCGTTGAGGATAACCACCTTGTCGCCGAGCTCGGGCACCGCGGTGGCGATCGAGGTGAACGGCACGCCGTCGTAGGTCAGGTGTTCGTAGATCTCGTCGGTGACAACCCACAGGCCCTTGGACGCTGCCCACTGGCCGATCTCCTTGACCTGCTCCGGCGAGTACACGGCGCCGGTGGGGTTGGAAGGGGAGACGAAGAGCAGGATCTTGGTGCGCTCGGTGAGGGCCGCTTCCAGCTGGTCCACGGTGACCAGGTAGCCCTGCTCCGGGCCCGCGAACACCTCTACCGGCACGCCGCCGCCCAGCCGGATGGCCTCCGGGTATGTGGTCCAAAACGGGGTCGGAACAATGACCTCGTCGCCCGGATCCAGCAGGGTGGCGAAGGTGTTGTAGACGGCCTGCTTGCCGCCGTTGGTCACCAGCACCTGGGACGCCGCCGCCTGGTAGCCGGAATCCCGGAAGGTCTTGTCCGCGATGGCCTGCTTCAGTTCGGGGAGCCCGCCGGCGGGGGAGTAGCGGTGGTATTTCGGCTGGCTGGCGGCCTCGATGGCGGCCTGCACAATGTAGCCGGGGGTCGGGAAGTCGGGTTCCCCGGCTCCGAAGCCAATGACCGGACGGCCGGCTGCCTTCAGCGCCTTCGCCTTGGCATCGACGGCCAGAGTGGCGGATTCGGCTATGGCGGAAATGCGCTGGGAAATGCGGGCAGCAGACATGGGCGGGTCCGTTCTTCGCTTGCAGCTGGAAGGCTGGATGTGGGATTCGACGAAATCTACTCTATGCTGTTCAGCGGATCCCCCGGGGTGCCTGAACCCGAATGTGACTGACGGCTGTCAGTTGGTATTCGCAGGCACGCAGGGGTCCGAAGAGGGCCGGTTCGACGTAGACGCAGTTGTTGCGTAGACTGGTTCTCCGGTGTTGAAAACACGATGATGGCCTGCGCCTCAGGGAAGCCTGTGGGACGCATCGGCCGGAGCGGTTTTTCTCCCCGAAGGGTAGTGGCGCAATTGGTAGCGCAGCGGTCTCCAAAACCGCA
>NZ_CAKKMM010000560.1:0-3137 GCF_918698205.1 Microbacterium sp. Bi128
TAGTGCCACCATGCCCAGCACCCGGGCCCACGGCTGGACATGTCCCCCCGGCCCGGGCACAAACAATGGACATGTCCCCCCGGCCCGGGCACAAACAATGGACATGTCCCCCCGGCCCGGGCACGAACAATGGGCATGTCCCCTCGGCCCGGGCGCGAACAATGAGCATGTCCGGCAGCAGTCGGTCTGCACGGCCCGCGTGAATGACTTAACGTTGCTTAACGATCGGCGGGCTCCTTACTGTAACTGGGGTCACAGCAAAACGAACCGACGCGAAGGAGGGCCGGACATGCACGAACACGCCGTAAGCGCCACCGTCGACGGCCCCGTACCGCCGGTTTCGGCCGCTGCCGTGGCCCGCGCCGCGGGGGTTTCCTCGGCTGCGGTTTCCTACGTCCTCAACGGCAAGGGCGGCGTCTCGCCCGAGACCCGGCGCCACATCATCCACGTGGCGAACGAGCTCGGCTTCAGGCCCCGTAAGCCGTCGCAGTCAACCGACCCGCAGCGGACCCGGGTCATCGGGCTGATCCTGCCGAACATCATCAATCCGATGTTTCCGCGCTGGGCGCAGGGCGTCATTACGGCCGCGGCGGAGTCCGGCTACGAAGTGTTCGTCGCCACCACCCAGGACGATCCGGAGGTGCTCGCCCAGGTCACCTCGACGCTCGCGCACCGCAACGTCGATGGCATCATCCTGGCCGCCTCGCTCCGGGACGACGCCACCGCGCTCCGCACCCTGAGGGCGGCCCGCATCCCCTACGTGTGCCTGTCCCGCCGGGCGGACTTCCTCGACTCGGATTTCGTCGGGATCGACGACGACGCCGCAGCCACCACGCTGATGCAGCACATGCTCAGCCACGGCTTCACCGAAATCGCCACCGTGATCGGCCCCAGGTTCTCAACGGCCTCCCTGGCCCGCGAACAGGCGTTTGTCCGCACAGCCGCCGCGGCGGGCATCACGATCAGCGGCGACCGGAAGATCAGCACCAGGGTGAACAACGAGGGCGGCCGGCTGGCGGCGGAGCGGCTCTTCTCGGCCGGAACGCCGCCGCAGGCCGTGGTCTGCGGCAGCGACGAGCTTGCCATCGGCGTCATGGAATACGCGTTGTCGCGCGGCCTGCGCATCCCGGACGACGTCGCCGTCGCCGGCTGTGACGGGCTGCCGCACAGCCGCTCCGGGCTGATCAACCTGACCAGCATTGTCCAACCGCAGCAGGAAATGGCCAACGAGGCGTTCGCCATGCTGCTCAAACGCATCGATTCCCCGTCCGCCACCTATACCTCGAAAGTGTGCCGGCACCGCCTGCACGTCGGGCGGACGTGCGGCTGCACGCCTCCTGACAGCTGAGGCCGCGCTACACGCGGGCCGGCCCGTCCGCGGCCAGCCCTACCCATTCCCGCGACCCTGACGAACCACGCGCCGCGCGCACTGCCGCGGCCGTCTGCCTCCCGTTTGCCCTTTCCGCATGCCCGCTCTGACCACCTATCCCGCCCACGAGCCAAGGACCCCGACCCATGTCAGTTGTATCCGCAACAAAGAAGATGCGCACGCCACAGGAAATCAACGGCGTGATCTTACGCCGCGTCATGCCGCTGCTGATCGGCGCCTACATCATGGCCTTCCTGGACCGCACCAACATCGGTATGGCCAAGGACCGGCTGGAGATCGACCTCGGCATCTCGGCCACCGCGTACGGCATCGGCGCCGGGCTGTTCTTCCTGACCTACGCCTTGTCCGAAATCCCGTCCAACCTGATCATGCACAAGGTCGGCGCCCGGTTCTGGATCATGCGGATCATGATCACCTGGGGCATCATCTCCGCCGGCATGGCCTTCGTCCAGGGCGAATGGTCCTTCTACATCATGCGGATGCTGCTCGGCGTGGCCGAGGCCGGACTCTTCCCGGGCGTCATGTACTTCCTGACGCAGTGGTTCGTGGTCAAGGACCGCGCCAAGGCCAACGGAATGTTCCTGCTCGGCGTCTCCATCGCCAACATTGTCGGGGCCCCGCTGGGCGGGCTGCTGCTGACCTTTGATGGGCTCGGCGGCCTGCACGGCTGGCAGTGGATGTTCCTCGTCGAAGGACTCCCGGCCTGCGTCCTCGCCTACGTCGTCTGGAAGAAGCTCCCGGACCGCCCCAGCATGGCGACGTTCCTCACCGCCGAGGAAGCCGCCGATCTCGAGGCCCGCATCGCCGCCGAGGAGACCGCCGGCGCCGCGGCCTCCGGCAACCACCTGCTCCGCGATGTCCTGAAGGACAAGCAGATCCTCCTCGTTGTCGGCGTCTACTTCACCCACCAGATCGCCGTCTACGCCCTGTCCTACTTCCTGCCCTCCATCATCGGCACGTACGGCAAGCTCAGCCCGCTGCAGATCGGCCTGCTGACGGCCATCCCGTGGATCTTCTCCGCGGCGGGCGCCCTGCTGGTCCCCCGCTTCGCCACCGACGGCCGCCGCTCCCGGATGCTGGTCACCGGCACCATGACCGGCATCGTCGCCGGCTTCGCCCTCGGCGCCGTCGGCGGGCCGCTGCTGGGCATGATCGGCTTCTGCCTCGCCGCCTTCAATTTCTTCGCCCTGCAGCCGATTCTCTTCACCTACCCGGCCACCCGGCTCAGCGGCGCCGCCCTCGCCGGCGGCATCGCCTTCGTCAACACCATCGGCCTCTGCGGCGGCTTCCTGGGCCCCTACGTCATGGGCTTCATGCAGGACGCCACCGGCTCCAAGCTCTCCGGCCTGTGGTTAATCGTGGGCATGTGCGTCATCGGCGCGCTGCTGTCCCTGCTGCTCAAGCGCGGCACGGAGAAGCCCGCGATTGTTCCGGCCGCCCACTGACGCACTGCTCCCACCGCCCGTTCCGGATGCGCCCCGCCGCGCGTTCGGAGCGGGTCCGCAAGCCATCTCACTGCAAGGACTACTCATGGATTTCACCGCCAAGCGCATTCTCGTCACCGCCGGAGCGAACGGCATCGGCCTGGCCATCGCCAGCAAGTTCCGGGAACTCGGCGCCACCGTCTTCGTCACCGACATCGACCCCGACGCCGTCGACAAGGCCCGCGTCAACGGGCTCCTCGCCTCGGTCAGCGACGTCTCGGACGAAGGCCAGGTCCGCGAACTCATGGACACCGTCCGGGACG
>NZ_CAKKMM010000561.1:0-3126 GCF_918698205.1 Microbacterium sp. Bi128
GCCGTGGGCGACGGCGCGAACGACCTCGACATGCTGGGCGCCGCCGGGATCGGCATCGCCTTCAACGCGAAGCCGGCCGTCCGCGCTGCCGCGGACGCCGCCGTCAACCTTCCCTATCTTGACGCCGTCCGGTATATCGCCGGAGTCTGATGCATTAACCGGGAAGGCACGTTCCGGCAATGTTTAGTCAAACATTGCCGGGACGTGCCTTCTCTACGCGCCATCCCGGCGCGCGTGGCGGCCTGCGCCTAGCTGGAGCTCTTATCCGCTGCCTGGTCCGCGGTCTTACCGAAATAATCCGCACCGCCAACGTATTCCGTGTGGCCGGTTTCGACATCTGCCGAGGCCATCTTGGCGACCTCGGCGGCAAACTCCTTGACCGAGTACAGCTTGCCGGCTTCTGCGCGGCGGGCCTCGATGGCGCCGGGGTTGGACCGGTCAAGCAGGGTGGCCGTGACGGTGCCCTCGATCATGTCGCCGGAGACGACCACGAGCGTGATCCCCTTCTCGGCCAGGTTCGGGACCAGTGACCGGAGTGCATCCTCGCCGGCGCGCTTGCTGCGGGCCACGGGCTCGTACTCGGGCATGGTGGGCACCGTGTCGATGAAGTGGGCCTGGTGGCTGGTCACGAAGACCACGCGCGAGCCGTGGGGCATGAGCGCGACGGCGGCGTTGAGCATGTTCACCTGGGCGTCGCGGTTCAGCTTCAGCGCGTAGCCCTCTTCCATGCCGGTCTCCATGCCGCCGGAGGCGTTGAGGACCAGGAGGTCGAGCGAGCCGAAGTTCTCCATCGCGGCGCTGGCGAGGGCCTGGACGCCTTCCTGGGTGGTGAGGTCCGCCCCGACGGCCGCGGCACGGCCGCCGTCGGCTTCGATCTCGGCGACGACCTTGTTGGCGCGCGGCGCCTTCTGGCGGTAGTTGACGACGACGGCCGCACCCTCGGCGGCGAGGATTTTGGCCACTTCGGCGCCGATTCCGCGCGACGAACCGGTCACGATCGCAGTCTTGTTCTCCAGCAGTCCCATACGAGCTCCTTTGTTCCAAACGTCCAAATACTGTGGGTCTGCAATCCATCATGCCAGCGGACCGCGCCATTACAGTTGTTCAGCATCCACAAAGAAGCCCCGGCGGCGTAGTTCCGTCGTCACGTGGCTTGAACATGCCGGGGGTGGGTCAGCCGCGGTCGATCCGGATCTTCGTCGTCGCTTCACCGGTCACAACCTTGGGCGCCGGTGCGCGGACTTCCAGGACGCCGTCCTTGTACGTGGCGGTGATGTCTTCTTCCCTCACCCCTGCGGGCAGCGCGATGCTCCGGGCGGCCCGGCCGTAGCGGAACTCCGAGCGGTAACCGTCCTTGCTCTTGTGCTCGGACGACTCCCGCCGCTCCACCGCAATATTTAGCACGCCCTCGCCGACCGAGACGTCGACGTCCCGGTCCGGGTCGATCCCCGGCGCTTCCGCCCGCACCACCAGGGTGGTGCCCTCCTGGAACTGTTCGATCTTGATCCCTGGCGCTATGGACAGATCACCGTCAAGGAAGCGGCGGACCGGTTCCAGCATGTCCGAGGGCGTCCATTTGCTGAGATCACTCATGATTTCCTCCTGCGTCCACGCCCCTGCCGCGGCATGGTCAGGGGCTGTGAGCCCATTACACGCTCCAGGAGCCCCGGAGCCAAGGGCAAAAAGGCCCGCCGCGGACCCCGGCACGGAAAAGTATGCGTCTCCAGTGGCCCGGTCCGGGTTGCAATAGACAGCGGACTCAGAACAAGCGGACACAGAACAAGCGGACACAGCACAGCGGACGAGGGCGGAATCCGCCGTCGTCCGCTGTGCTCCGCAGGAGTCCTGCGTCGTCCTGCTGTGTCAGGGGCTAGTGGCCCATTCCGAGGCCGCCGTCGACCGGAATGACCGCACCGGAAATGTACGACGCCTCGTCGCTGGCGATCCAGCGCACGACGTTGGCGACCTCGGAGGCCTCGGCGAAGCGGCCGGCGGGAACCTTGGTCAGGTAGTCCTTCTGCGTGGCCTCGGGCAGCTCGGCCGTCATGTCGGTGTTGATGAAGCCGGGCGCGACGACATTCGCGGTGATCCCGCGTGCGCCGAGCTCGCGGGTGAGCGACCGGGCGATGCCCACCAGGCCTGCCTTGGAGGCGGAGTAGTTGATCTGGCCCGGCGCGCCGTAGAGGCCGGAGACGGAGGAAATCAGCACCACGCGGCCCTTGCGCGCCCGGATCATGCCCTTGGATGCGCGCTTGATCACCCGGAAGGCGCCCGTGAGGTTCGTGTCGATCACCGAGGTGAAGTCGTCTTCGCTCATCCGCATCAGGAGCGTGTCCTTGGTGATGCCGGCATTGGCCACAAGGACTTCCACCGGGCCGTGGGCGGCTTCGACTTCCGCGAACGCGGCGTCCACCGACGCTTCGTCCGTGACGTCCGCCTTGACGCCGAGGATGCCCTCGGGCAGCGACGATTCGCTGCGGAAGGTCACGGCCACCTTGTCGCCGTTGGCCAGGAAGGACTCGGCGATGGCCAGGCCGATCCCGCGGTTTCCGCCGGTGATCAGAACGCTGCGGCCAGTGGTGGATGTGTCAGTCATATGGGGCTCCGGGATTCTGCGGCAGGGAGGGCCGCGCTGGGGGCTGGAATTTTCCTGCCTCCGATCTTAGCGCCCGGTTCGCTTCCGTTTGGGCGGCTCCGCCGATGGTGAGAGAATCGAAGTAAGCCTTGGGAGCGTGATCTGACAGCCGTGACACTCAAAAACCGACCCGGTGCTCATGTGCCCGGGAGGCCGGACTCCGAGTCCGGCGGTACCGAGGTGCACAGCATCACCGACGCTGCTGCTGCGCACTCGGACGAGATGCACCAGCGGATGGTGAAGTATGCCATCGCCATGGGCATCCGCATGGTCTGCCTGATCCTGATTTTTGTCGTGGATGGTTGGTTCAAGCTCCTGCCGATTGCCGGCGCCGTCTTCCTGCCCTGGGTGGCGGTGGTGATCGCCAACGGCAGCGACAAGGCGGAAATCCACAGTGACTCGCTCCTGGACTATGCTCCGCTCGCAGAGCTGGACGCACCGGACACCGCGGGCCCCGCCGGGCAGGATCCAAACGGGCAGGATCTGAGCGA
>NZ_CAKKMM010000562.1:0-3125 GCF_918698205.1 Microbacterium sp. Bi128
CGCGAGCGCGGCGGGGTCCCCGGGCGGGACGAGGATCCCGGTGCGGCCGTCCTGGATGATGGACGGGATCTGGCCCACGGCGCTCGCGATCACAGGCAACCCGGCCGCCATGTACTCAAAAACCTTCAGCGGCGAGAAGTAATCGTCCTGGCCAGGTCCGTCCGGGGGATAGGGTGCGGCGGCGGCGTCGAATTCTGCCAGGAGGCCGGGCACCGCTGCCGGCGCGACGGGGCCCGAGAAAACCGTCGGCACGCCGAGGGATTCGGCGAGGCGTTCGAGGTCCTGCCGGCCGGGGCCGTCACCCACCACATGGAGCTGCCAGCGCAGGCCCGGGTCGGCGGTCTGCTGGTTGGCCAGGGCGACACCGTGCAGCAGGCCGGGGACGCCGTGCCAGGGCTTCAAGGTTCCGACGAACCCGACGGTGAGGTGGTCCGGATTCCGGCGGCCGGGGCGGCGGGCCGTGATCCGTTCGACGTTCACTCCGTTAGGCGCCAGCACGGTCCTGGCGGTCGGCACCCGCGCCCGCACCCAGCGGACCACGGGATCCGAGACGCAGGCCACGACGTCGGCCGTCGCGGCGTTGCGGCGGAACACCGTCTCAGCCTTCTTCACGTCGAGCAGCTGGCGGTACCGCTGCTGCTCCTCGATCAGCGGCGCATTGACCTCCAGCACGGACGGCACGTCCAGGATGCGGGCCACCACGGACAGCGCCGGGCTGAACAGCGAATAGCGCTCGTAGAACAGCCCGCAGCCGTTGCGCAGGACCTCGTCCGCCAGGCCCAGCGCGGCGTCCTGGACCGCCCGTTCCCGCGCGGAGGCGGGGACCGATTCCGGTTTGACTTCGACGACGTCGAGATCGGCAAGATCGCTGGGCCGCTCGGTGCCGAGCAGGGTGCAGTAGACGGTGACGGCGGCGCCGGTGCCGCGCCACGCCCGGACGATTTCCTGGACATGGACGGAGGAGCCCTTGGTGCCGAAGACAGGAACGCCGGGGTCGGCGCAGAGATAGGCCACGCGGGTCATGCGACTCTCCTTTCAGAACGGGAGAGGGACCTCAGGAGCTCGGCCTGGCGGTGGACGTCGTAGTCCTCCTCGATCAGGGCGCGGGCGTTGCGGGACATGGCAAGCCTGTCCGTGGCCGGGGAGCCGAGCGTGCAGATGCCGCGGGCCAGGGCGTGCGGGTTGCCCGGCCGGACCAGGACCCCGGTGGAGCCGTTCCGGACTACTTCGGGGATCCCGGTGACGGACGTGCTGACGCAGGGAACGCCCGTGGCCATGGCCTCGAGCAGGACCGTGGGCATGCCGTCCGCGTTGCCGTCGGCGCCGACTACGCAGGGGGCCACGAAGACATCGGAGGAGTGGAGCAGCTCGTGGACCTGGTCCTGGGTCTGCGGGCCGAGGAGGCGGACATGGGCGCCGAGTCGGAGCTGGCCGATGCCGGCCTCCAGTTCCTCGGCCATGAGCCCGGTCCCGGCGATCCGGAGGTCCAGTTTGACCCCTTGGTCCAGCAGTTCGGCGGCCGCGGGCAACAGATACTGGAAGCCTTTTTTCTCCACCAGGCGCCCGACGGCGGCGATCCGGAGGGTGGCTTCGAGCGTCCGGGGCTCCCGGTACGGGAAGCGCTCCAGCTCCAGGCCGTTGCGCACCAGATGGAGCCGGGCGGTCGAGGACGGGAAGCGGCGGCGCAGGTAGCGCATGTTGCACTGGCTGATGGTCACGGCGTGGTGGGCCTGCTCGAGCTTGAGCCGCAGGTCCTCGTCCTGGACCGATTCATGGAAGATATCCACCGCGTGCGCGGTGAACGAGAACGGGATGCCGGTGATGAGGGACGTCAGCCGGGCCACGGTGGTTGATCCCGAGGCGAAGTGGACGTGCATGTGCCGGATGTTGCGGTTCTGCAGCGCGGTGGCCAGGTTGATGGCCTGCACGGCGTCGTCTGCCGAGGCGGCGGCGAGTTCGCCCAAATTCCGGCCGACGGCGGCTGTGAGCCCGGCCGCGTCGGCCATCCGGAGGCTCTCCCACAGGGCCACAGTCTTGATGGGGCGGTCAATGTACGTCACCGGTGCCTGGACCCGGGCGAGCTCGGGGTGGAACCGGGGGTCGTCGGTGGGACGGAGCGAGAAGATTTCGATCCGGTCCCCGGCGGCCTCGCGGGCCAGGATCTCCGAAACGATGAACGTTTCGGAGAACCGCGGGTACATCTTCAGGACGTACGCCGTCCCGGGTTCAAACGGCGACACGGCTGGCACCTTTCACGCTCGCTGCGGCCTCGCTTTCGTCCGCGCTGAATTGTTCGGCACTGGCCCGTTCGGCGGCGACCTGATCGGCACCGTCCCGACCCGCTTGGGCCAGCTCGGTAGTGGCCAGCGGCCGCAGCAGCTCGGCGGCCAGCTGCGGAACCCGGATCAGGCCGTCCAGCACCGCACGACGGCGGTCCACGGTGGTGCCGATCCTGGCAGCCAGCCAGGCCGCCAGGATCTCCGGCGTCAGCGTGCCAATCTCGAGTTGCTCCAGGTACCCGGCCGCGGCGAGGGACTCGGCCCGGATCCGCTGCTCGGCGCGCGACTGCGTGCGGGGCACGATCAGGGCAGGGACAGGCGTGCTCATGATTTCGCACACCGTGTTGTAGCCGCCCATGGCCACGACGGCGCCGGCGTGCCGGATGTGGAACACGATGTCATCGACTGCGGCGACCACTTTGACGCCCGGGCGGGCCCGCTGCCGGAGGTCATTGAGCTGCTCGGCGGGCATCTGCGGCCCGGCGACCACGAGGTGTCCCAGCCCGTCCGGGACCGGCGTGGCGACGGCGACGCGGGCCAGGGCATAGCCGTCCGAGCCGCCGCCGACCGTCGTCATGCAGTACTGCCCGGGCATGCAGCTGGTGCCGGAGGCCGAAGGGCGCCCCACGGCGAGGTAGCCCGTGTACCGGATGAGCTTTCGGAGGGCGAACGGTATTTCGCCGGCGGCTACGGGATCGTGGACGGCGGGATCGCCGTAGACCCAGATGGCATCGAACAGGTCCTTCACCACGCGGGGACCGCCCACCCTGGCCCATTCGGCGAGGGCCGCGGCGGGCGAGTCGAGGACCTCGCGGAGGCCCAGCACCACGCGCACGGGCCCGGCGG
>NZ_CAKKMM010000563.1:0-3108 GCF_918698205.1 Microbacterium sp. Bi128
TTCAACGACCACACGCTGCGGCGCTTCAACGAGACGATCAAGGACACCCTTGACCCGAACGGAATTATCGCCCCGGGCAAGTCGGGGATCTGGGGCACCCGCCTGCGTGAGGCAGGCTTCCCGCAGGCGTGATGGCCTATCTTCGGGGAGCCCCCGCCCTGCCCAATGGGCAGGTGCCGGGAAGACCCCGCCCTAACAATCGGGCGGGGTCTTCCCGGCAGGCTCCGGCAGATGCCTGGCATCCCGCGGGGCACAGCCGTGGACCTCGCGGAAGGCCCTGCTGAAGCTCGCCGGATGGCGGTATCCCCACCTCGTCGCGACCATCGCGATCGTCGTTTCCGGGGACCGCCGCAACTCGCCCACGGCACCCTCGAACCGGCGTTCGCGGATCCAGGACGACACCCCGGTGCCGGAGGATGCAAAGAGCTTGTGGACGTAGCGCGTAGACACGAAGTGGGCCTGCGCGATCCGCTCGGGCCCGAGTTCCGGGTCGTGCAGGTGGTCCATCACATACCGCTGCATCTGAGCGAGCAGTGCCTCAGGGCCGGAGCGCGGACCGGAAATCTCCTGCGCGCCGTACATGCTGCGAAGCAAGGGCAGCAGCATCTGTGCAGCGCCTTCCCCGTCAGGGCTCGTGAGTCCGCCGCCGCTCGTTGTGGTTCGTGCCAGCTGCGCGAGGAACGGGGTTGCCGGCCCAGTGAGCCGTCCCTGGCCCGAATCCACCCGCGTCGCGGAACGCCGGGCGATGCCCTCGGCCTGCGCCCCTATGAACCATTTGGGAATGCTGAATACGAGCACCTCGAAACCGTCGCGGCCCTCAAAAGTGGAAGGCCGCGACGTATCGTGGCACGCAATGTCACCGGGGCGGAGAACACAGCTGCGATCGTCCTGTTCGATATAGATCGTGCCTCTGGTCATCAAATACAGCAAGATGCACTCCGGATCGGCGGCGGCGATCATCTGCTGCGTGCGGGCCACCCGGTGCGCAAGTCCTTGGATGGACTGGACCCCGACCGGCCCGACCTGGCCAATGGCCAAGCGGGCCTCGAAGGAGGGCGCCCCGACCGATTCAACGTGCATCGGGAAGAAGCGCTCGGCGATTCCTGCAGACCAGTAGTCCCGCCGCTCGGCCGGAGGAACCGACCGGGTATCCAGTACGGAAGTCATCGGTCCACCTCGGATGAAGTTCCGTGATAGATCTGCGGTGCAGGCAAGCACATGCCGAGTAGGGAAGGTCTGGCGTTGCCGTCGGAAGATGCAGTCACGGCACCTCCTTAGAAGATTCGATCCGTTTCGTACCGAGTGTAAGGCGGGTCACAATTCAAAACAAAGATGCCACGTCACCTCTTCAACGACTCGCTTCAGAATGCCCCAAGGTCCTGCGCCCGAACCGGAAACGTTGGTGATCCAACTTTTCGGTGCCCGAAGATTTTTTGCCGTGCTGCTTGGGTCGTCAAAATTTTCACGTAAACAGGCTGACGCTTCTCGCTGGGCCATCGAAGGTACCCTGCGATGCCCGCTCGTTGAAGCACCAAAGTGGGATCGTGTACGTTTCGTATTGGATGATTATGCACGTATGGTTGACCCATGGCAATCAGAAGTGAAGAAAGTCGTCGGGCCATTTTGGAAGCAACCATGAAGTTGCTCGAAGATTCGGGGCCTACGGGATTTACGGTGCAAAAGCTCTCGATCGAGCGCATTGCCCGTGAGGCTGGCGTCAGCAAGACTACTATCTACAGGTGGTGGTCGAGCAAGGTTGCCGTGGTGATCGATACATTCCTGGACAACCATGTAGCGCGTACTCCAGTGCGCCAGGATGTCCCTGCGATCGACGCGCTTCGTGAGCACATGGCCTCACTTGCGGAGGTCTACGCGGGCAATGAGGGTCGGCTCGTGGCGCAACTCATCGGTGAGTGCCAGGGCGACGAGGCAGCGATGGCTGAATTCAAGAAACATTTCTGGACCCCGCGCGCGCTGGTTGTTACGTCCCTGGTTGAGCAGGCCATAAGCGAGGGGTCGATGCGCAAGGATCTCGACGCCCCGGTCGTCACGGAACTGCTCTATGCACCCGTGTACTTCCGCCTGTTGTTCCAATCGGGCCCCCTTGACGCCAAGGCCACCGATGCCATCTTGCAGACGGCACTGGAAGGGCTTGCTGCAGGGTAGCGGTCCAAAGTATTACTTATGTTCGCTTCCGGGCCCATCACACGCAGGCCCGGAAGGGCCCTGTGGCTAAAAGGATTGACCAGGCAGCCTTTTGGGGCCGCAGGGGGCATTGGAATGAGGCTGCACCCCTGCCCGGCTTTGCTGGGAAGCAGTATTCCAGCCTTGGCCGGGGCGCAACTCCGGCCCCAGTTTGGGTGACACGCACCCCTATTGGGACGCAAGAGGCCTTCGGCGGCTGAGCCGGTGAACGGCCACGCCTCCAGCGGTGGCCCGCCCCTGTCCGCGTCCATTACCTTCGCGACGCGTCTGGCGCACTGCGCCTCCCGCAATCCTCTTTAATTCCGCGACTCCAGCGATGTCGGCATAATCTCGAAAAATCCCAGAGCCTTGTGCAATACGATACGGTTCGTATATATTCGGAAAAGTATCGGATGCAAGAACTTGGGCCCGTGCCCGTTGTGCACGCGGACAATGCGTCCCGGTCCAAATCGTCTTTCCGGGCCCTTGAGGCCGGCCGGTCGTTCTGGCGGGCCACAATGAAAGGAAACATCATCGTGAACACCGCCATCGCGCCGAATGACGCGGTCGTCGTCGCCTACCGCAGGACACCGATCGGCCGGGCCCGCAAGGGATCGCTGGCCGGTGAGCGACCCGAAGACTTTGCACTGGCAGCCATCCGGGGAGCGCTCTCGGCGGTTCCGCAGCTGGACTCCGCCGAGTTCGCGGACGCCTACGTGGGTTGTGCGGTACCGCAGGGCGCGCAGGGCGACAACATTGGACGCCGTATCATGGTGCTCGCAGGATTGGACAGCGTCCCGGCGGTCACCGTGAACCGCTTCTGCGCCTCCTCGTTGCAGGCCACCGCGATGGCGGCCCAGGCCGTGCGGGCGGGCGACGGGGACGCGTTCCTGGTGGCGGGCGTCGAATCGACCACCTCGACAC
>NZ_CAKKMM010000564.1:0-3107 GCF_918698205.1 Microbacterium sp. Bi128
GCCAGCAGCAGGATGCCACCGGCCACCGCGGCGCTGGTCGCGATCGTCGCACCGGTCGACGCCAGAGCCGAACCGGGCGCCGTCACCGACGACGCGCTGATCTCCACCGGAGCCCATCCGAGCAGCGTGCCGTCGAGGGCATACACCGCGATGCGGTGGGAACCCGTGACGTCGGCCGGGAGGGTGACCGCGACGCGCCCCTGGGCGTCGACGGTGGGCTCGGCCAGAAGCGTCGGCGTGGAGTACAGCCACACCTGCACGCGCTGACCGGCGCGATCGGCATCCACCACGACGGAGATCGGCGAGCCTGCGACCGCGGAGCCGGGGGCGCGGACAGACCCGCGGTTGGCACCGGTCAGCTGGTCACCGGGCAGCGGCTGAACGGTGCCTCCTGCCGTCGGCGCACCAGTCGGCGTCGGGCTCGTGATCGGCGTCGGCGATGCGGTCGGCGTCGGCGTCACGGTCGGCGTCGGCGATGCGGTCGGCATCGGCGTCACGGTCGGCATCGGCGTCACGGTCGGCGTCGGCGTCGGCGTCGGCGTCGCAGTCGGCGTCGGCGTCGCAGTCGGCGTCGGCGTCACGGTCGGCGTCGGCGATGCGGTCGGCGTCGGGTCGACGGGCCCGGCGACCGCAGGCAGCCCACCCACTCGCAGTGCGCCCGCGGAGAGCCCGTCGGTGAACCACCAGGCCGGCCGCGTGGACGCGCCGCCAAGATCCACCGGCAGCGTGGCGAAGCCCTCGTTGTTGGTGTCGGGCAGCCCCGCCGGCCGCGAGATGCGGACGACATCCGGCGTGACCGTGCCGTTGAGGGTCACCTGGACGCCGTCGCCGTGGCATCCGTCATCGCACATCGCCCACAGCACGCCGAGCGCGCTATCCCAGTCCAGCGCCATGGCCGCCGGGAGCCCGGACGCGATCTCGGCGACGAGCGCGTGTGTTCCGTCGGCGTTCAACGCGAAGGCGTACACGTGCCCGTTGTCTTCCACGGCGGTGAAGAAGAGCCCTGCGCCGTGGCCGGGGTACCGGGCCGGGTCGTAGAGGGCACCCGTGTTCTGGTCGATCAGTGTCGTCCGCAGGTCGGTGTCGGCGATCCACTCGACCGCCTCGAGCCCGACGTTCGCCGCCACCGCGGGGAGAGAAGCCGTGAGGTCCCACTCCTGGTTCGCGACGACGTCCGGCCCGGGGGCGCTCGGGTCGACCTTCAGCACCGTGTTGCGGTTCACGCCCTTCGCGCTGTTGTCGCGCTCGGTGGCCAGGTACACGAAGCCGTCGCCGGCGACGGTGATGCCCTCGGCATCGGGTCCGGCGGCACCGGCGTTGAACGCGTCCTTCGGGAAGCGCGCACGCTTGCCCTTCTCCCAACCGGCGACCGGGGTGGCCGAGCCGTCCGCAGCGACAGCGAGCTTCCAGAACGTGCCCGTGCCATTGTCGACGGCCCACAAGAACGTGCCGTCGGCCGTGACCTGACTGTCGAGACCCGAACTGTCGGACAGGAACGTGGGGGCCGTATCGACCACGCGAGCCTCCGGCACACCCGGCCACGCCACCGCGGGGGCCTCGCACACGTTGGCCGCGCCCTTGGTCGAGGTGAAGGTGGGGCCGAACACGCCCGTGGAATCGGGGCATCGCCCCCAGGTAGCCGCCGCGTGGGTGGTCCACATCGTGGAATCGAGGAGGGTCTCGCCCTCGAACAAGCGCACGGAGTCCGCGCCGCCGAGCCCGAAGCCGAGGTCGGCACGCTCCACCACGAGGTGGCCGCGCGCGGGAAGAGCAGAGCCGGCGGGGAGGGTGTAGACGTGCGTGTCGTCGTCGTCCTTGAGCACCAGGCCCGCGGCATCCACGGGCGAACCGGTCGGGTTCACCAACTCGATCCAGTCATCCGGCGATCCGCCGTCGGATTCGACCTCGTTGATGCGCACCGGGTTGCCGCACGCGTTCGAGGCGTTCTTCGTGGACAGAGCGACATCGCGCAGCTCACCGACGCCGTCGGCGCAGCGCGCGTAGACGCCCTGAGCGTGAGCGGTCCACGAGTACTCCGCGACGGTGATGCCCGAGGCCGAGCGGATCGTGGCGGTATCGGCGCCGCCGAGACCGAAGGAGAAGTGGATGCCACCGTCGAACACGAACCGGCCGCCCGGGGCCACGACCGTGCCGGCCGCCACCGGGCTGGTGTCCGCGGCGTGACCGATCGGATCGTTGTCGAGCAGGGTCCAGCCCGAGATGTCGAGCGGCGTGGACGCCCGGTTCACGATCTCGACCCAGTCCGTGGCGTCGCCGTTGGACTCGACCTCGTTGATCACGACGTCGGGCAGCACGCAGTCGTTGGCCGCACCGGGCGTGGGACGCGCCAGCACGAAATCCCCCCGTCCATCGGGGCAACGGGCGAGCGTCGCTGCCGCCGCGTCCCCCTCGATGGCCGCGTGTCCCTGCCAGGGCAGTGTGTCGTCGACGAGGGTTCCGGCTACGTCGAAGAGGCGGATGCGGTCGGCGCTGCCGATCCCGATCGGGTCGCGGAAGGCCGCACGCACGCCGCCCACCAGGCCCTCGGTCGCCTCGTCGACGACGAGGAAGCCCCCGGCGGGCAGCATCGTGCCGGGGAGGAACGTCCAGCGGTGGTCGTCGGAGTTGTCTCGGAGCTCGTATCCGGTGAGGTCGAACGCGGTGGACCCCGGGTTGTAGAGCTCGACCCAGTCGGCCGGCTGCGAGTCGACCTCGTTTAGACGGACGCTCCCGGGGACGGAGGGGGCGGCGCAGACGTTCGCCGCACCGAGGGTGACGACGGTCGCCGGTGCCCACGCGCCGGTGCCGTCGGGGCAGCGAGCCCACGTGGCCAGCGGCGCGGTGTTGGCGTATGCGTAGGCGTCGACGACGGCACCGGTGCTGTCGAAGAGCACGACCTCGTCGCCCTTGCCGAGGCCGAACGGGAAGTCCGTGTCTTTGACGAGCACGAGGAAGGCCCCCGGCTTCAGAACCGTTCCGGCGGCAATCGTGCCGACCTCGCTGCGCTTGTCGTCGCTCACCTTCCAGCCGCCGATGTCGACCTGGGAGACGCCGGCGTTGAAGAGCTCGATGCTGTCCGAGGGCACGCCCGAGGCGGCGTCGTAGAC
>NZ_CAKKMM010000565.1:0-3100 GCF_918698205.1 Microbacterium sp. Bi128
CCTCGACCGAGTCGGCCGCCATCGCCGCGTTCGTCGCATTGCTGATCCTGCTGTGGGAGTTCCGCCGCTCGGGCGTCGCCTCCCTGTGGAGCAACGTCAAGGGCGCGCTGCTCGACACCGCGCAGACGACGTCGATGGTCTTCATGATCCTCGTCGGCTCGAGCGTCTTCTCGACCTTCCTCATCGCGGCGCACGTTCCCGACACGATCACGACCTGGATCGCCGGTCTCGAGATCCCCCCGCTGCTGACGATCGGGCTGCTGCTGCTGCTCCTCCTGCCGCTGGGCACGGCGCTGGATGAGATCTCGGTGCTGATCATCACGATCCCGATCATCTATCCGGTCGCGATGGAGCTGGGCTTCGACGGCATCTGGCTGGGCCTCATGATCGTCAAGCTCACCGCGATCGGGATGGTGACCCCACCGGTCGGCATGACCTGTTTCGTCGTCTCGGGCGCGACCGGGGTGCCGACCGAGACCGTGTTCCGCGGGGTCCTGCCTCTGCTCTCGATGGACATCGTCGTCTCGGCCGTGCTGTTCTTCGTGCCCGCGATCGTGCTCTGGCTCCCCTCCCTCGTCGCGCAGTCGGCCGGGTGAACCGGACGTGCGCCGATGACCCGGCGGTGTGCGGCTGCAGCCATGGGGATGCCGCCGCCCGCCGCCCAGACTGAACCCACCCGCGATCCGCTCCTCGGTGGAGCGGACCGACAGAAAGGACGATGATGTTCTCACAGCACTCCCGCCCCCGCTCGCGGCGGGCTCTCGCACTCGCCGGGGGTCTCGCGGCGACGGCGCTCGCAATCACCGGTTGCGCCGGCATCCAGAACTCCACCGGCGGCGGCGACGCCGGGAGCGAGAGCGTGACCTTCACCCTCGCCACCGGCGCGCAGGCCGGAACACCGAACGCCGCGGTGCAGGACTGGTTCCTCGACCGTGTCGAAGAGGTCACGGAGGGACGCATCAGCTTCGAGCGCACCGCGACCGAGGCTCTCTGCAAGGCTGCCGAGGTCGCTGACTGCGTGCGCGACGGTCGCGCGCAGATCGGTGTCACGGTGCCCGACTACACCCCGCAGTACTTCCCCTCGACCAGCATGGTCAGCATCCCGTTCCTCAGCCAGAACTCGCAGGCGATCATGCAGTCGATCTACGACCTGCACACCAGCTACGCGCCGGCGATGGCGGTCATGGACGGCAACAACCTGCATCACGTCGCCACGTGGCCGGTCGGCCGGTTCCTCCTCGGCAGCGAAGAACCGCTCGAGGATGCCGGGCAGTTCGCCGGCCTGCAGATGCGCGCCTCGGGCCCGATCATCCAGCAGGTTCTCAGCGGGGCCGGCGCCAACATCGTCGCGATCACCGCACCCGAGACCTACGAGGCGGTCGAACGTGGCGTCGTCTCCTCGATCGGCGGTGCGATCGACTTCCCCGTGAACTACAAGATCATGGAGTTGCTGCCGTACTGGAGCGACCCGGGTGTCGGCCAGTACTCGACGTTCGGCATGTGGGTGTCGAAGGATGCGTACGATGCCCTTCCCGATGACCTGCGTCAGCAGTTCGACAGCGTTGTCGAAGAGTTGAACGGCGGCGAGGGGATCGCGGCGTTCAACAAGACCGCGGCCGGTCAGTGCCAGGAGATGCTCGACGCGCCGACGGTCAAGAACCTGACGGCGTGGGACGAGTCGGCCACCCGTGCGTGGGAAGACTCCGTCGGCGACACCGGTGCCCAGAAGTGGATCGAGCTGGCCACCGGCCAGGGGCTCGAAGACGCCAAGGGCGTGCTGGAGCAGTACATCACCGGCCTCGAGACCTACGCCGACGCCGAGTACGACGATGCGACGAGCGACTGCGTGAAGGCGTTCGCCGACCGCTGAGCGTCACTCGCGCGCTGCCGGGTCCGGGGCTATTCGCCCGGGCCCGGCAGTGTCTCTCGAGAGGATGCCGTGATGCACGAGATCGCGGTGCGGTACCCGCCCCCCACCGACGGCGCGCACTTCGCGCGGTACGACCGCGAGACCCACCTCCCCCTGGCCGCGCGACCGACGGCGGGTCAGGAGTTCACCCGGATGATCTCCTGTTGGTACGGGGCGATGATGTCGCCGCTGATGCGCAGGTCGAGCAGCAGGAAGGGGCGCTCGTCCGGATCCCGCGCGGTCCAGCGGGCGAGCGCGTCGAGGTCGGCGATGTCGCGCACGACCACCCCCTCGGCGCCGAATCCGCGGGCGACCGCGGCGAAGTCGACTTCGGGGATGAGCATCGGCTCACGCGCCAGTCCCTTCAGCCCGTAGAGGTTGACTTCGGCGCCGTACGCAGCGTCGTTCCACACGACGGCGAGACCGCGGCCACGCGCGACACGCACCGCCGACTCGAGGTCGGCGATGGCCATGAGCCCGCCGCCGTCCCCCGTGGTGAGGACGATCGTCGACTCGGGCCGCGCGGCGGCGGCGCCGGGCACGCTCGGGAACCCCAGTCCGATCGACTGGTACGCCGTGCCGACCATCATCACGCGGTCGGGCGATGCCACCGGCCAGTACATGTTCGACCAGCCGAGGAAGTGCCCGCCGTCCGACACCACGACGCGGTCCTCCGGGAGCAGCTCGCCGACCCGCACGGCTACCGTGCGGGGGTCGAGGCGGCCGTCGGCGGCGACCCCGTCGCCCGCTTCGCGAACGCGCAGTGCCGCGACGTCGACGCTCTCCCGCCAGCCGGATGACCGCGCGCTCCGCGCGTCGAGGCGCGCCACGATCGCGGCGGCCGCCTCGGCCGCGTCGGCGCGCACGAAGCCTCCGACTTGCGGGTGCGTGGCCGAGGCGGCCGTGTCGATCTGGAACACGCGCGTGCGTGGATCGAACAGCTCGCCGAAGCGCATCGTGAACTGGTTCAGGCCGGCGCCGAACACGACCGCGACGTCGGCCTCGCGCACGAGCCGCATCGCCCCCTCCGCGCCGAAGCCTCCGGTGACGCCGAGGTCGTAGCGCTGGTCGGGGAAGATCCCGCGGCCGAGAGCCGTCGAGGCAGTGATCGCCCCGGTCGCCTCGGCCAGCGCTCCCAGCGTCTTCCCGGCGTCGGCGAGCCAGGCGCCGCGCCCCGCGAGCAGGAACGGG
>NZ_CAKKMM010000566.1:0-3096 GCF_918698205.1 Microbacterium sp. Bi128
GGTCAGGGGGCGGTGCATCTCCACGATCTCCTCGTGCCGCGGGCTGTCAGGGTTCATCAGCGAGTGCCTGCGGCCGTACGTGAAGTAGATGATCAGGCCGACGATGAGCCAGACGACGAACCGCAGCCAGGTCTCCCAGTGCAGCTGGAACATCAGGAAGAGCGAGGCAAACACGCCGAACGCCGGAACCACGGGCATCAGCGGCAGCCGGAACGTCCGCGGGGCGTCGGGCTTCTTGTAGCGGAACACGATCACCGACACACAGACGACGACGAACGCGGCCAGGATGCCGATGTTGGTCAGGTCCGCGACGGCCTTGATCGGGAGGATGCCGGCCAGGATTGCGGCCCCGACGCCGGCGATCCAGGTCACGCGCTGGGGCGTGCCGTTCCGGTCCGTCTTCGAGAACCAGCCGGGCAGCAGGCCGTCGCGGCTCATCGAGAACCAGACGCGGGTGACGCCGAGGAGGAAGGTCAGCATCACGGTGAGGATGGACAGAACGGCGAACACGGAGATGATCGTCGCGATCACCGGAAGGCCAACGCTGTTGAAGGCGGAGGCGAAGCCGGCCTTGGGGTCGATCTCCGTGAAGTTCTGCATGCCGGTGAGCACCAGGGTGGCGGCGGCATAGAGCAGCATGGCGATGACCAGCGAGAGGATGATCGCCTTGGGCATGTGCTTCTTGCCGTCGGTGGCCTCCTCCGCCGCGGTACTCATGGCGTCGTAGCCGAACACCGCGAAGAACACCGTAGCGGGTTGTAGTTGTTGGTGTTCACGTAGAAAATGCCCAAGCCGATGATGAACAGGATCAGCAGCACCTTGATGCCGACGGCGATCAGTTCGAAGCGGCCGAAGGTCTTGGTGCCGCGGGAGAGGATCCAGGTCACGAGCAGGCAGACGAGGATCGCGGGAAGGTTGATGATGCCGCCGGTGCCTTCATCCGGCGTCGCGGTCATCCAGGCGGGCATATGGATGCCGATACCGGAGAGGAACGCGTCGAAATAGCCCGAAATACCGATGGCCACCACGGCGACGATGGCGATGTACTCCAGCAGCAGGTCCCACCCGATGAACCAGCCGATGATCTCGCCGAGGGCAACGTAGCCGTAGGTGTAGGCCGAGCCCGCCCGCGGGATCATTCCTGCGAACTCCGCGTAGGACAGCGCCGCGGCGGCGGATGCCAGACCGGCGATCAGGAAGGAGATGAGCACGGCCGGTCCGACTCCGGGCTCGGACTCGCTGCCGTGGGCCACAAGGCCCGCCAAGGAGAAAATGCCGACGCCGATAATGCCGCCGACGCCGATGGCCGTCAACTGCCAGAGCCCCAGGCTCCTGTGCAGACCGCTGTGTTTGTTTTCTTCCTCGATGTCGTCGATGGGCTTGCGCCGCATGATCGACTGTGACAAATCCCGTGTAGCCATGAGGGCCTCCTGCTTAGGTGCGGTGCCCATCACTCCACCCTGTGATGGGGCTTATCGAGTGAGAACAGTATGCAAGCCCGGTTGCATTAGATAAAGTGAATTCTCTTAATGAATAACCGTCAGGATTCACAAAGGAATAGAGATGCTCGACGTCCGGCGTTTGCGACTGTTGCGCGAACTGAAGATCCGGGGCACTTTGGCCGAAGTGGCCGAAGCGCTTCAGTACAGCCCGTCGTCAGTCTCGCAACAACTGGCCCTCCTTGAGAAGGAGGCCGGGGTGGAGCTCCTCCGCAAGACCGGGCGCCGGGTGCAGCTGACCCCGCAGGCCGAAGTCCTGGTGGCCCACACCTCCCAGCTCCTGGAGACCCTCGAGCAGGCGGAGGCGGACCTGGCCGCGTCGCTGACCACGGTCACCGGCACCGTGCGGATTGCGGTGTTCCAGTCTGCCGCGCTGGCGCTCATGCCGGACACCCTGACCAGAATGACCGCCAGCTACCCGGAAGTCCGGGTCGAAATGACCCAGCGGGAACCGGAGACGGCCCTGCACGAGACGTGGGCCCGCGACTTCGACCTCGTGATCGCCGAGCAGTACCCGGGCCACGCCGCCCCGCACTACGCCGAACTGGACCGCGTGGCCCTGACCCGCGACGCCATCCGGCTCGCCGTTCCGCCCCCCTCGCCGGACCGCGGTCCCATCAGGACGCTGGCCGATACCGCAGGGCTGGCCTGGGTGATGGAACCCCGCGGAGCGGCCTCCCGGCACTGGGCCGAGCAGGCCTGCCGGAGCGCCGGGTTTGAGCCCGACGTCCGCTTTGAAACCGCCGACCTGCAGGCCCAGATCCGGCTGATCGAATCCGGAAATGCGGTGGCCCTGATGCCCGACCTCGTGTGGACCGGCCGCGGCACCAGCGCGCAACTCCTGGACCTGCCCGGGGATCCGCACCGTACGGTGTTCACCTCGGTGCGGCGCTCGAGCGCCAGGCGGCCCGCACTGCTGGCGGCCCGGGAAATCCTGGCGGTGACGGCGGCATCCATCGTGCCGGCGTCGGCCGCGGGCGTCCTCGGTCCGGCCCCCGTGGACCGGCCCGCGTGACTTCCGGCATGTGGAACCGCGCGCGTAACGGCCCGCGCCATGTGCAGTGGGCCACAGCGGGCGGTGGCCCCGCGTTAGACTGATGTCGTTATGAATCGCACAATATTCAAATCCAAGATCCACCGCGCGACGGTCACGCACGCGGACCTGCACTATGTCGGATCCGTCACCGTGGACCTGGATCTGCTGGAGGCGGCCGACATCCTGCCCGGGGAGCTCGTGGCGATCGTCGATGTCACCAACGGCGCCCGGCTCGAGACATACACGATTGCCGGCGAGCGCGGTTCCGGCGTGATCGGCATCAACGGCGCCGCCGCCCACCTGATGCATGAGAACGACATCGTCATCCTCATCACCTACGCCCAGATGACCACGGAAGAGGCCAAGGCGTACAACCCCAAGGTGGTCCACGTTGACCATGACAACAAGATTGTCCAGATCGGCAACGACCCCGCCGAGGGCATGACACCCGGGCTCATGCGTCCGCCGCACTCGCTGAACAACGCCGCGCTCAACTAGCGGCAGCGCGCCGTCGGGCGTAATAGGACAGCCCGCGGAATAAAGCTGATTACTCTGGACGGG
>NZ_CAKKMM010000567.1:0-3077 GCF_918698205.1 Microbacterium sp. Bi128
ACCTCGACGGCGGCGGGTGGAACATGGGCGGCGCGGGTCTGCGCTCGCGGCGCCCGGTATATGGCCGTCCCGAGATCTCGGGGTCGTTCACGGCCGAGTATTCGAGCAACGTGCTGCGCGACGCCTACCTGGCGCAGACCCCGCTCGCGCTCCACCTCACGTTCACACACTCGGACGTCATCAGCACGGGCGGATCGGCGAGCAACGCGCTGCTGCAGATCATCATCCCCTCGCTGCGACTCAAGGGTGACGTGCCGGGCTCGAACGGCGGGGAGCCGATCACGCAGTCGATCGACTGGGAAGCGTTCGACAACGACACCGCCTCGCAGCCGATCTACATCGTCTACCGCACCCTCGACACCACCCCCTGACCGGGATGCCTCGCGGGAACGTCACACCGCAGGTCGCGCTCGACACGAGCAGCGTCCGCGTGCGGTTCGAGAGAATCCGCGAGTTCAGCCCCAAGCTCGCCCGAGCGGTGCGTCGCGACATGCGCCGCTCGGGCGACGAGATCATCGCCGAGCAGCGGGCCGAACTCGCCGGCCCGCTGCCGCGCGGAGTCACCGTCGCCCGGCAACGAACAGCGCGCTGGCGCAACGCGAAAACCGGCAAGTGGCACACGCGCAAGCTGAACGTCTACGAGGCCGCGGACGTCAAGCGTGCCGGCCGCGGTCGGGGGCTACGCAAGGCGATCAGCGGGAGCCTGCGCACCCGCGTGGTGATCTCCGAGAAACGAACCGGCGTATCCATCCGCACGACCAATGCCAAGAAGAACGGCGCGACGTTCTGGCAGTCCAAGCGTTTCCGGCACCCGACATTCGGCGATCGGGAGCGGATGCAGTACCAGGCCGGGCAGCCCTACTTCTGGGCGCCGGCATTCCGGGGCGCTGACCGTATGGCGCGCCGAATCGACGTGGCGCTCGACGAGGCGCTCGCGTCGATCTCTGACACCTGACCGAAGGGAACCCCTCATGGCGAAACTCACTCTCGAAGATGGTCGCGTCGTCGACCTCGAACGCAAGCCCACCGTGCAGGAGAAGGTGCTGGCACAGACGCAGTATCGCCGCGCGTTCAAGACCAGCCCGCAGGACATGGGCGACGTCATGGCCTCGCTCGACTGGATGATCGCGCTGCCGCTGTTCATCACGCTGCACCGCGCGGGCGTGGGGGAGCGGATGCCCGATCTCATGGACGACGACCGGCTGAATCACTGGTACGCGCGTACCGAGGTCGAGCCCGGCGAGATCGACGAAGAGGGCGCGGAGGGTGAGCAGAGCCCGCACCCTCCGGTCGAGCCCGAGGCCGACGCTCTGCAGGCGGTGATCCCGCCCGAGCAGCCGTCGATCGGCTGAACGCGGCCGAACCGTTCGTCGAGGATCAGGTGCGCAAGCGCGTGCTCATCATCGGCAGCGCTGAGTTCTGGCCGAGCTACACGCCCGAGGTCATCGACCGCATGGATGCCGACCTCTGGGCGCACCTGGCCCTGCAGTGCGACGAACGCGTCGCCGCCCGCGAGAAGCGCGCCCGCGAGATCGAGGCGCGCCGCTCATCCCGCCCAACCGGCAGAAGGGGGTAACCGTCGTGAGCACGGCGAAAGATTTCATCATCAACGTGGTGGCGAAAGACCAGCAGGCCCGACAGGTCATCGACGGTTTCAAGACGGTGGCGATCGGGGCCGCGGCCGGCATTGCCGCTGGGTGGGCGAAAGCGAAGATCGGCGATGCGATCACGGGCTCGATGGAAACCGGCCAGGCGCAGGCCCGGCTGACTGCCGAACTCAGCACCATGCCGGCGGATGCCGCACGGTACGGCAAGCTCGCCGGCCAGGTGTGGGCGAAGGGGTTTACCGGCGAACTGCCCGAGGTGAATCGCGGGCTGTCGTCGGTGCGTCGCAACATGGGCGATCTCGCCGACACCGAAATGGCAGAGGTCACAGCCGAGGCGCTCGCGATCGCCGACGTGTTCGAGCAGGACGTGAACAAAGCCACCGGTGCCGCCGGCGCGCTCATGCGGAACGATCTCGCACCGTCTGCCCGTGAGGCTATGGACGTGATCGCCGCCGGCCTGCAGTCGAATGCGAATCAGGCCGATGACCTGCTCGACACGTTCACCGAGTATTCCCCGTTTTTCAAGAAACTGGGGCTCGATGGAAAAGAGTCGCTCGGCATTCTCAATCAGGGAATGGCCGCGGGTGCGCGTAATAGCGATTTCCTCGCGGACGCTCTGAAAGAGTTCACCATTCGCGGGCAGGAGCCCGTGCGGCGCTCGACCGCGGAAACGGCCGCGGCGATGAAAGAGGCGCAGCGGGCGGGGCTCGATCTGGCGCGGGCGCAGCGATCCGAGGTGCAGGCGCAGCAGGATCTGAACGCCGCCCGGCAGCAGGCCGTTCGAGATCTCGCGAGCCTGGCCGAGCAGCTGCAGGGCGCGCAGCTCTCCGAGCGTGGCGCGGCCCTCGCGGTCGAGCGCGCGAAACGGAAGCTGACCGAGATCGCCACCGGTGGCGGGGATGCTGTCGCCGCGGCGGAAGCGGCCTACATCGCGGCCACAAACCGCATGCAGCAGTTCGGAGGGAACGCCTCGGCCGGCGAGCGGCAGCTGCTGCAGGATGCCGTCGACCGCGCGAAAGCCGAACTCGACGCCGCGCGCAGCGCGCCGAGCGCGTCGGCTCTCGACTCGAAGGAGGCGCAACTCGCCTACGACGAGGCGGTGTACCGCTACCAGCAGCAGAAGCAGCAGACGGCGGATCTCGCGAGTGAGAAAGCGGAAGCCGACCGCGCCGGCGTCGACGGATCTCGCGCGGTGCGATCGGCGCAGGAAGCACTCGCGCAGGCGCAGCAGGGGGTCGTAGATGCCACGGAAGCCGCGACCGCGGCGAACGCTGCAGCGGCCGACGACTCGACCGCTCTGGGTAAGGCGTACCGCCGGCTCGGGATCGACGGCGAGTGGGCGGCGAACGCAATCGCCACCGGTGGCCCCGAGGCGCAGCGGGCGCTGCAGATGGTGCGCGACGGGCTGCTCGGCGTCACCGATCCGGTGGAACGGAACGCGCTCGCGGTGCAGTTCTTCGGCACCAAGGC
>NZ_CAKKMM010000568.1:0-3071 GCF_918698205.1 Microbacterium sp. Bi128
AGCCCGGACTGTCCGTGGTAGATGCTCCCCGTCATTGGATCACGACGCTTCCCTGGCCGGCAGCCATTAGTCCGCCAGTTCCGCAATCACCGGGGCGTGGTCCGAGGCGCCCTTGCCCTTGCGCTCCTCGCGGTCGA
The DNA here is from genome assembly GCF_918698205.1 of Microbacterium sp. Bi128. Taxonomy (NCBI): domain Bacteria; kingdom Bacillati; phylum Actinomycetota; class Actinomycetes; order Micrococcales; family Microbacteriaceae; genus Microbacterium; species Microbacterium sp. Bi128. The sequence continues at coordinate 138 of NZ_CAKKMM010000568.1, forward strand.
TCATCGCACCGGTGACCCGTGCCGCCAGGGCCGGGGAGGCGAGGATGAAGTCGATCCGCATGCCCTCCTTTTTCGGGAAGCGGAGCTGCGTGTAATCCCAGTAGGTGTAGACGCCGGGTCCCGGGGTGTGCGGGCGGACGACATCCTGGAAGCCGGCCTCCTCGAAGGCGTGGAAGGCGGCCCGCTCAGGCTCACTGACGTGGGTGAGGCCCTCGGAGCGGAAGTAGTCGATGTCCCAGACGTCATCATCCAGGGGTGCGATATTGAAATCGCCCATCAGCGCAATCTGCGCCTCGGGGTCCTCCTTGACCCAGGTGCCGGCGTGGGTTTTCAGGATGTCCAGCCAGTTGAGCTTGTAGGGCATGTGCTCATCGTCGAGGGCGCGGCCGTTCGGGACATAGAGGCTCCAGACCCGGACGCCGCCGCACGTGGCGCCGATGGCGCGGGCCTCCTGCACGGCGTCCTTGCCGCTCTTGCCGAACACGGGCTGGTCCAGGAAGGTGCGTTCGACGTCGTCGAGTCCCACCCGGGAGGCGATCGCGACGCCGTTCCACTGGCTCAGGCCGAAGTGCGCCACCTCGTAGCCCATGTTCTCGAAGAGCTCCCAGGGGAAGTTCTCGTCCTTGCATTTGGTTTCCTGGATGGCCAGGACGTCGCAGTCCGTGCGCTGAAGCCAGGACTCCACACGGTCGGCGCGGGCACGGAGCGAGTTCACATTCCAGGTAGCAATCTTCACAGTCCCTAACTTACCGAACTTGGCCCCCGGACGAAGCCGCCGGCCGGCTCCGTCCTCTGGAAATTAGTAGGAAGTCCGAGTATATTCGGCTGCAGAGATGATCTAGGTCACATGCAAAGGAGCATTCGGTCATGGTTCGAGAACTATCCCATTACATTGACGGGCAGCGGGTTGAGGGTACCTCCGGCCGGTTCAGCGACGTCTATGATCCCTGCACCGGCGAGGTCCAGGCCCGGCTGCCGCTGGCCAGCACCGAGGAAGTGCGTAACGTGATCGCCAGCGCCGAAAAGGGGCAGGTGGAATGGGCCGCGATGAATCCGCAGCGCCGCGGCCGGATCCTGCTCAGGTTCGTGGACCTGGTCAACGAGCACATGGACGAACTCGCCAACCTGCTGTCCTCCGAGCACGGCAAGACCTTCCCGGACGCCAAGGGCGACATCCAGCGCAGCATCGAAGTGGTCGAGTTCGCCGCCGGCGCCCCGCACCTGCTCAAGGGCGAGTTCTCGGACAACGCCGGAACCGGCGTCGACGTGCACTCGATGCGCCAGCCCCTCGGCGTCGTAGCCGGCATCACGCCGTTCAACTTCCCGGCCATGATCCCGCTGTGGAAGTCCGGGCCGGCGCTCGCCGCCGGCAACGCCTTTATCCTCAAGCCCTCCGAACGGGACCCCTCCGTGCCGCTGCGGCTGGCCGAGCTCTTCACCGAAGCGGGCCTCCCCGACGGCGTCTTCAACGTCGTCAACGGGGACAAGGAAGCGGTGGACGCGCTGCTGGAGGATCCCCGGGTCCAGGCCATCGGGTTCGTCGGCTCCACGCCCATTGCCCAGTACATCTACGCCACCGCCGCGGCGAACGGCAAGCGCGCGCAGTGCTTCGGCGGCGCCAAGAACCACATGGTGATCATGCCCGACGCGGACCTGGACATGGCCGCGGACGCCCTGATCGGGGCAGGCTTCGGCTCCGCGGGCGAGCGCTGCATGGCGATCTCGGTGGCCGTTCCGGTGGGCCGGAAGACCGCGGACGTCCTCGTGGAGAAGCTGCAGGAGCGGATCGCCGGCCTCAAGGTCGGCCACAGCCTCGCCAAGGACTCCGATTTCGGCCCGGTGGTGGCGGCCTCCGCGAAGGACCGGATCGAAGGCTACATCGCCTCCGGCGTCGAGGAAGGCGCGAGCCTGGTGACCGATGGCCGCGGCCTGAAGGTGGAAGGCTACGACGGCGGCTTCTGGATCGGACCCACGCTGTTCGACAACGTCACGAAGGACATGAAGATCTACAAGGAGGAAATCTTCGGCCCGGTCCTCAGCGTGCTCCGCGCCGAAGACTACGACGAGGCCCTCCGGCTCTGCAGCGAACACGAGTTCGGCAACGGCGTGGCCATCTTCACCCGCGACGGCGACGCCGCCCGGGACTTCGCCAGCCGGGTCCAGGTGGGCATGGTGGGCATCAACGTCCCCATCCCCGTGCCCATTGCTTACTACACCTTCGGCGGCTGGAAGGCGTCCGGATTCGGCGACCTCAACCAGCACGGGGCCGACGCCTTCCGCTTCTACACGAAGACCAAAACGGTCACCAGCCGCTGGCCGTCCGGTATCCGCCAGGGCGCCAGCTTCATCATGCCGGAAGGCAGCTGATGGGGGCGGACGCTGCGCGGGTAGCGGACAGTGGAGCAGCGGCCGGCGAACCCTTGCCCGGGGAAGCAGGGGAAGTGACGTTTGAACGGCGCGGCCGCCTCGGCGTCGTGACCCTCAACCGGCCCGCGGCCGTCAACGCCCTGACGGCCGGCATGGCCGCCGCGATGCTCGAACAGCTCACGCTCTGGGCCGACGACGACGCCGTGGCCGCGGTGCTGGTCCGCGGCGCCGGGGACCGGGGCCTCTGCGCCGGCGGTGACATCGTGGCCATTTACCGGGACATGCTCGACGGCGGGGACGCCACCGCAGACTTCTGGGCCGTCGAGTACCGGCTGAACCTGCTCATCTCCGAATACCCCAAGCCGTACGTCGCGTTCATGGACGGGCTGGTCTTGGGCGGCGGCGTGGGGATCTCGGCCCACGGCTCCGTACGGATCGTCACCGAACGCACCCGCACGGGCATGCCCGAAACGACGATCGGGTTTGTTCCCGACGTCGGCGGCACCCTGCTGCTCTCCGGCTCGCCGGGGGAGACCGGCACCCATGCGGCCCTGACCGGAGCCCACC
>NZ_CAKKMM010000569.1:0-3070 GCF_918698205.1 Microbacterium sp. Bi128
CGGCCGTGCCCGCAACGGTGGGGGCGCCGTCCGTCAGGGCCGTGCCGGCCGCATCCGTCACCTGGATGACCGTCGCACCCTCGGCATCCAGGATGTCGGCACTGAAGGTGAGGGTGATCTGCGACGGCAGGGCATCGAGCACCGCGTCGGCGGAGGGGTCGGAGGAGACAAGTTCGTCGTGCGCGAACGCGGGGGCCGCGGGGATGACGAGCGCCGTGAGCGCGATGACCGCGGCGGCGAGAACGGCGGGCAGGGAGCGGCGACGCGGCGCGGAGGAGGAGGTCACCCCACCGACCTTATCGACCCGGTGCGGGCGGCGGCTGGGAGGGAAGATGCGCGATCCGGCCGTCTTCGGGTCGACCCGGACTCGACACGGCCGACCCCGGGTAGATAGGTTCGAGTGTCCCCCCGTCGTACCGATTCGCTGCCCGAACGCGGAGCCCGTCGTCGAGGGCGGATCACACGTACATCCCATGACCTTCGCGAGGGTCGATCGGCCGCTCCGGTTCGGAGGCGGTCGGCTATGGTGGAAAAGAAGGAGAAGCCGTGGACGAGACCCGCAGATTCGAGCGCGACGACATTCGGCGCGCTGCCGACGCCGCCGCTCCCGAGCGGTCGCACGACACGACCGAGACGTTCGGTCACGATGCCGATCTCTCCTTCGTCCCGTTCGGTGCCGACCTCAGCGAGACCGAGCTGGAAGCGATCGACGCCCTGCCCTCCGGGGCGGCGCTGCTGATCGTGCGCTCCGGTCCCACGACCGGCGCCCGCTACCTGCTCGACACCGACGTCACGACCGTGGGTCGACACCCCGAAGCCGACATCTTCTTCGACGACGTCACCGTCTCGCGTCGGCATGCTGAGATCACCCGCGCCGGTACGGCCTTCGAGATCGTCGATCAGCGATCCCTGAACGGCAGCTACGTCAACGGTGAGCGCGTGGACCGCTCGGCGCTGGTCAACGGCGCCGAGGTACGGATCGGCAAGTTCCGCCTCAACTTCTTCGGTTCGCCGGTCGACCTCCCGCCGGCAGAACACTGATGGCGGCAGCCCCCGCCCGCGGTCGTCCGGCGGCCTCGGGGCTGTTGAGCATCGGACAGGTGCTCGCGAGGCTCACACCGGAGTTCCCGGCGCTGTCCTCCAGCAAGCTGCGCTTCCTCGAAGTCCAGGGCATCGTGTCGCCCACGCGGACCGACTCGGGCTACCGCAAGTTCTCGCCCGGCGATCTGGAACGACTGCGTCTGGCGCTGACCCTCCAGCGCGATCACTACCTCCCCCTCGCCGTCATCCGCGAGTACCTCGCCGACGTCGACGCGGGTCGCAACCCCGCGCCGCCGACCTCGATGCCGTCGATGACGAGCGCGCCGCGGCGGTACCGCCGCGACGATCTGCTCTCGGCATCCGGTGCGGCCCCGCAGCTGCTCAATGACGCCATCAGCACGGGCGTGATCACCGCGGCCGAGTTGTACCCCGAGCAGACCGTGGCGCTGATGCGCACGCTCGTCGCCCTGGATCGGCACGGCATCGAGCCCCGGCACGTGCGATCGCTGCGGCAGAGCGCGCAGCGCGAGGCCTCCCTCGTCGAATCGGCCCTGTCGGCGCTTCTCCGCCGCCCGGACGCCGCGTCGCGGGCACGGGCCAGCGAGCTCGCGCCCGAACTCGCGGCGCGCCTCGACGAGGTCCGCACGCTGTTCGTGCGCGAGGCCATCGACCGGATGCTGTCCTGATCGCGACACGCCGACCCCCTCGGCGCGGATGTCGTTGCCGGGGGACCCTCGCTGATCTAGCGTGGAAGCAACGAGCCGATGAGGAGGGACGCGAGCATGAACGCTGGCGACGCACTCGGTGAACCCCGGTTCGCCGCTGATCTGCTCTTCACCGACGGTCTTCCCGAGATGGACGACGACACCGGCTACCGCGGTGCGGTGGCAGCGCGTGCCGCGGGCATCACGTACCGCCAGCTCGACTACTGGGCTCGTACCGAACTCGTCGTTCCCACCGTTCGCGGCGCGAGCGGGTCCGGTTCGCAGCGTCTCTACGGCTTCCGCGACATCCTCGTCCTCAAGCTCGTCAAGCGCCTGCTCGACACCGGCATCTCGCTGCAGCAGATCCGCACCGCCGTCGACCAGCTCCGCGCTGCGGGCATCCGCGACCTCGCCGGGACGACCCTCATGAGCGACGGCGCCTCGGTCTACCTGTGCACCTCCAACGACGAGGTCATCGACCTCGTCAGCCGGGGCCAGGGCGTGTTCGGCATCGCGGTCGGAAAGGTCCTGCGCGAGGTCGAGTCGACACTCGTCGACTTCGAGACCGCGACCCCCGAGACGGTGGACGAGCTCGCCGCTCGCCGCGCCGCTCGCACGGCCTGACACGGGCCCACAGACGCGAGAACCCCGGATGCCACGGCATCCGGGGTTCTGTTTTGTCGCTCCCTCGACGAGAAACGCCGCCCCTGTCGAGAAACGCCGGGAGAGCGCGTGTCTCGCCAGGAACGGCGTTTCTCGATGGGATCAGGCCTGCGGTGCGTCGTTCTGCACGGGGATGCGGCCGGTGCGGACGATCCGGTCCAGCAGGGCGTCGAAGTCGGCGGCGAGCTCCTGAGCGGAGTCGCCGGGCCACACGTGCAGGGGCTTCGCGGCACCCTGGGCCTGCTGGAGCGACGTGCGCTCGGGCAGCTGCGGGTTCAGGACGAGCGGCCCGAACATGTCGCGGAGCTCCTTGATGCGGAACTGGTGCTCGATCGACTGCGGGCGTACGCGGTTGACCACGACGCCCAGCGGCTGCAGGCGGGGGGAGAGACCACGGCGGATCTCTTCGATCGCTCGCAGCGCGCGGTCGGCGGCGGCGACGGAGAACAGCCCGGGCTCGGTGACGACGATGACGCGGTCGCTCGCGGCCCACGCGGTGCGGGTGAGGGCGTTCAGCGACGGGGCGCAGTCGATGAGGACCAGGTCGTAGTCGGCCTCGATGGTGGCCAGGGCCTCCTCGAGCGTCCACACGTCGCGCACGCTCGGGTGCGGACCGTCGAAATTGATGGCCGAAGGACTGCCGATGAGGATGTACATGGGGC
>NZ_CAKKMM010000570.1:0-3069 GCF_918698205.1 Microbacterium sp. Bi128
GGCGTAGAGAACGCCCTGCCGGTCCGCACCCTTGGACACGGCGTAGGTCACGGAGAACGTGGCCAGCACCACCTGGAGCGCAAACCCGGCCGCGCCGGCCAGCATGGTGAAGATCAGGGTCTTGGGCCGGCGCAGGACCTGCAGGAGGGGAATCTCGCGGCGCACCGGCGCGCTGCCCGGCACCGTCCGCTGGGTGTTGTCCCGTTCGGCCTGTTCCCGCTCGGCTTTCTCTTGTTCCAGTGCCGCCTTGAAGATGGGGCTTTCGGAGACCTTGAGCCGGACGAACATGCCGATGCCCAGCAGGACGAAGGACAGCAGGAACGGCACGCGCCAGCCCCAGGCCAGGAACTGCTCGTTGGGCAGGGCCGCGAACGCGCCCATCACCAGGGTGCCCAGCACCGCGCCGGTGGGGGCGCCGGCGTTGACGAACGAAGCCGCGAAGCCGCGCTTGCCCGATTCCGAATGCTCCAGCGCCATGAGGGCGGCGCCGCCCCACTCCCCTCCGACGGCAATGCCCTGGCAGACCCGGAGGATCACGAGCATCACGGCACCCCAGGCTCCGGCCACCGCGGCGCCGGGCACCAGTCCGATCAGGGTGGAGGCGATGCCCATGACCAGCATCGAGACAATCAGCATGTTCTTGCGTCCCAGCCGGTCGCCGAAGTGGCCGAAGATGATGCCGCCGAGGGGCCGTGCCACGTAGCCGGCGGCGAACGTCCCGTACGCGGCCACCACCCCCACCCATTCGTCCGCGCCGGAGAAGAACACCTTGGGAAAGACCACCGCGGCGGCCGTGGCATAGAGCAGGAAGTCGTAGTACTCGATGGTGCTGCCGAGATAGCTGGAGGCAATGACGGTCCGTGCTTCACGGCGACGCGTACCCGCGTCCATGGCCTGCAACTGCGAAATTTGGGACATCTTTGTTCCTTATGGCAGAGGGGGGATGGTGAAGGGGTGTGGCGGTTTACTTGTAGAAGCGGGCGAGGAACTCGGCCACGACGGCCGGGCGTTCCTGGCCTTCGATCTCGATCGTGTTGGCCACCTTGATCTGGGCGCCGCCCTTGACCTCGGTGACTTCCGCGATGGTGGCCCGCATGCGGATGCGCGAACCCACCTTGACGGGGGAGGTGAAGCGGACCTTATCGAGGCCGTAGTTGACCTTGGTGGTGACGCCGTCGACGTCGAACAGCTCGCCCCAGAACGGGATGATGAGCGAGAGGGTGAGGAAGCCGTGGGCGATCGGGGCGCCGAACGGGCCGTCCTTGGCGCGTTCCGGGTCCACGTGGATCCACTGGTCGTCGCCCGTGGCGTCGGCGAACTTGTTGATCTGTTCCTGGGTGATTTCGCGGTAGTCGGTGACGCCGAGGTCGGTGCCGGCGAGGGTGAGGAGTTTGTCGAAGTCGACGACGAGGTTGGGCATCTTTGGCTCCTGGAGCGGTTGGGTTTGGTTGTACGACGACGGCGGAACACCGTCAGCGGGTAAAGAGCTTCAGTGGGTGAAGGCGCTGTGGCCGGTGAGGGCGCGGCCGACGATCAGGGCATTGATCTCGTGGGTCCCCTCGTAGGAGTAGACGGCTTCGGCATCGGCATGGAACCGTGCGACGTCGGCCGCGAGCGTGATGCCGTTGCCGCCCACCACTTCGCGGGCCAGCGCCACGGTCTCGCGCATCAGCAGGGAGGTCTGCATCTTGGCCAGGGCCGAGTCCTGGTCCCGGTAGATGCCCTTCTCCTGCTGTTCGGTCAGCCGGACCACCAGGGACAGCGCCGAGGTGACGTTGCCGAGCATCCGGGCGAGCTTTTCCTGGACGAGCTGGAAGGACGCGAGCGGGCGGCCGAACTGCCGGCGCCCGGAGACGTAGCGCAGCGCGGCTTCGAAAGCTCCTGCCGCGATGCCGGCGGCGATCCACGCGACGTCCGAGCGCATGGCCCGCAGCATCGCCGCCACGTCCCGGAACGAGTTCACGTTGTGGAGCCGCCTGGCATCGGGGACGCGGACGCCGTCGAGGGTGATGTGGGCGTTCTGCATCATCCGCAGCGCGGTCTTGCCGTGGATCTTCTCCAGGGTCACGCCGGCCGCCTCGCGGTCCACGAGGAAAGCCTTGACCTGGCCGTCGGCGACGTCGCGAGCGAAGACGGCAAGGACGTCGGCCGTTGCCGCGCCGCCGATCCAGCGCTTGGCGCCGTCCAGGACCCAGGTGTCGCCGTCCGGGCCGGCCTCACGCCCCTTTTCCCTGCGTGCCGTCGTCGCGAGTCCGCCGGCGATGTCGGAGCCGGATTCCGGCTCCGTCAGCGAGAAGACGCCCTTGAGCGAGAAGTCGATGACCATGGGCATCCATTCGGCCTGCTGTTCCGCGGAGGCCCCGACCCGGATGGCGGTCCGGAACAGCCCGGCCTGGGCCGTGTACCAGGTGGCCAGCGAGGCGTCCGTGCGGGCGAGTTCGAAGATCCGGAAGCCCTGGTAGATGCCCCGGGCCGGCGTCTGACCCGCACCCGGGGCGCCGGTCAGTTCCGCCGGTTCCATGAGGTCCAGATCGATCAGCGGCCGCGCGAGCTGGTCCGGGAACTCGCCGCGCTCCCAGTAGTCGGCCAGGAGCGGCCGGGCCTGGGTGTCCAGGAACTCCCGCAGCCGCCCCAGCACTTTCCGCTCCCCGTCGGCGAGGAGGGATTCGGCGTCGTAGTAGTCGCAGACGCCGTAGAGGCGCTCCTGGGCTGTTGTCTGGGGCGCGGTTTCCACGGACACCTCAGCCACCGAGCCCGAGCAGGCGGACGGCGTTGTGCTTGAGGATCTTGGGCCGGACCTCGTCCTTCAGCGGCAGGTCCGCGAAGGCGCCCAGCCATTTCTGCGGGGTGATGAGCGGGAAGTCGGTGCCGAACAGGACCTTGTCCTGCAGGACCGAGTTGGCCATCCGGACCAGGGACTCCGGGAAGTACTTTGGGGACCAGCCGGAGAGGTCGATGAACACGTTGGCCTTGTGCGTGGCGATCGAGTTGGCCTCGTCCTGCCACGGCACCGAGGGGTGGGCCATGATGATTTGCAGCTCCGGGAAGTCCGCGGCCACGGCGTCGAGC
>NZ_CAKKMM010000571.1:0-3066 GCF_918698205.1 Microbacterium sp. Bi128
GTATGCACCACCGACCAGGGGAAAAAGGGTGCAGCCATCAGTTTCACGGGCTTCGCCGCTGTGGGCCGGGCCACGGGATATACGGCGACGTTGACGTCTCCGACCGGGCCCCAAGCAGTGAGCGAGATTGCCCCCGAGGACACCACGCATGAGGTTAAGGTTCTCAGCAAGGGCAACGGCAAGGGAACCTACACGTTCACTTTCTCCGCCCGGGTAGGCCCATGGACCGGGCCGGTTCTGCAACAATCTGTCACCTGCTGAACAGCGTGCCGGCGAACCGGGTGCCCGTGCGGGACTCCGCCGGCGAACCGGGTGCCCGCGCCGGACTCCGCCGCCGCCATCGCGGCGATCGCAGCGAACGACGCCGGGACCCGCCCGGGGCCGCCCGGCGTCGTTCAGTGCGGCCCTTTGCTACCTCGCCGGGATCGGGAAGAACGCCCGCGGATCCTGCATCAGGGCAGGGTAATCGAAGGCGGAGCGGTCCACGATCTCGTCGACCTGGAAGTTGCGTGCGAATTGGCCATCAACCGTGATCGGGCGGCCCAGGACCTTGCCGACGGCGAAGGCGGCGCCGTCGTTGACCGGGATGGCAACCACGGAGTTGCCGGGCAGGGTGGTGAACGCCTCCTCCTGCTGCTGGCGCTTGCGGGTGGGCTTCTTGACGAGCTGCTTCGGGGGCAGCTTGCGCACCTTGCTGGGACGGCGCGAGCCTGAGTCGGCATAAACGAACTGGTAGTCGTCGTCCGCGGGGACCTTGCTGCGGCCAACCGGCGGCAGGCTGACAGTCTTCAGCTGTGCGGGCTCGGTGTCGCCGAGGGGCAGGCGCAGGACCCACATGCGGTCCCCGGCTGGGTCCTCGGGCACCAGCTCGTGCTTCGGTTCGGGCCAGATGTACTCCAGGTCCGGGTCCGTGCCGGGGAATACCTCTGTGTAGAACCGCGGATCCTTGGCGATCAACCTGGACCGGTGGCTGAGGTGGAAATCCGCATTGCCAAGCCATGGCGGCATCGGGATCTTGGCGGCGTAGTCGGGGTGGGCCGCCTGCGGGGCGAACTCCATGATTTTCTCGCGCATGGTGTCCTCGCCGCCGCGGGCCGTCCATTCATCCACTATGGCCAGGCCGTACATGGTCAGCGCAGGAACGTACCCCATCCACATCCTGATCGCCGGGTGCGACTGCCAGCCGTACTCCGGGATCACCAGCGCACGCAGGATCTGCAGCGCTTCGACGCGCTGCTTGCCGAGCCGCACACGGTCCAAAACCGCGGCGCTCTGCTGGAAATCAGGGAAGGGGAGGAAAGTCTGCATCTCTCCAGTTTGAGGCCACGGACCAAATGCGCCAATTGCTGGCGCGCGGCGGTGAGGGTGCTCACATGACGGAACAGGGCAGACAGGCGTGCTGGAGAGCGGCTAAAATAACATGAACCACTCCCGCGGCCACGGAAGACGCGCCCATGCCCTATCAAGCAGAGCCTTATCAAGCAGAGCCTTATTCAGCAGAACCATCTCTAGCAGAGCCTAAGTCAGCGGAGCCCATTACTGCCTTGCCTTTTACAGCAGAGCCACCAACAGTAAGGGTGGCACCGGCGCCGTTCGTGCCCAAGTACGGACAAATGCTCAGCCCCGACGCCCACGGGATAGTGGTGCTGGAGGAATTCACGCTGGATCCGGTTGCCGCCCGCGACGAGCAGCGCGGATTCCGCGCGGCTATGGCCGGCGTGGCCCTCACCATGCGGCGCCTGGTGGCCCTCCGCCTCTTCATCGCCGCGGTGGCGATCGCCAACCTGCCCCTGTTCCTGCTCTCGAGTGGCTGGGAGATCTACGTCATCTCACTGACCCTGGTGGTAGCCGTCCACGCCGCGGTGTCCTGGCTGAACCGCCACGAGCCCAGGATCAAGCAGCGCCGGATGCTGGAATTGCACCTTCACCGGGAGCGGAGCGCCAACTACCGCAAAGTCCGCGACGCCGTGAAGTACGTCATTGACGCCCCGGCCCGGATGAACGAAAGCCTTTACCTTGAGCTCCTCGCCGCGAAACGGGTAGCGCTGCATCTGGCCATGGGCACGGTGGCCCTGCTGGACACGAGCGACGACGCCGCCTGGAAAGTGCGGATTATCCGCGAAATCCCACAGGCCGCCTGAGCCCGCACGGCTGAGCCAGCACGGCTCACTGAAGCACCACGACGCCGGAGCGTCCCCTTTGCGGGATCGCTCCGGCGTCGTGCTGTGTGTCGTGCTGTACGCCAAGTGCTGTAACCGCCCTATGCGGGCAGCTGCAGCACTTGGCCCGGGAACACCAGATGGGGGTTGCTGATGGTCGCCGTGTTGGCGTCGGCCAGCGCGTGCCAGCCTCCGGCGATGTTGAGCTTCCCGGCGATCGTGCTCAGGGTTTCGCCGCTCCGGATGGTGTAGGTCTGGCCGCTTACGGCTACCGGTGCAACGTGGCGGGGTGCCGGCACGGCTGTCTTAGGGGCGTATCTGGCGGGGGCCTTGGCTGCGACGGGAATCGCGGCGGGCCGCTGTGATGTGGCTGCACTCTGCGGAGCCGCGGCGCCGCCGCGCAGTCCCAGCTTGGCCGCGCAGGCTGGCCACGCGCCCCAGCCCTGGCTGGCCTGCACTTTCTCGGCGACGGCGATCTGTTGCGCACGGCTGGCATTGGCCGGAGATCCCGTGCCGCCATGGGCCGCCCACGTGCTGGCGCTGAATTGCAGCCCGCCCGCGTATCCGTTTCCTGTGTTGGTGGCCCAATTCCCGCCACTTTCGCATTGGGCCAGCGAGTCCCACGTGGAGGCAGGGGCTGTGGCCGGTACGGCCGCGTTCGCGGCCGAGGCGGACAGGGCGACGCCTGCAATTGAGACGGCCGCAAAAGTGACGCCGCGGCGCGCGGCAGTGCCATAGATTGATTTCTTCATGGTTTAGATGCTCCTGAGGCCCACCAGCGCTCGGTCCGTCCCCGGACGTTTTTACGCCACTGCCCGCCCCTGACAATAGAGGTCATAGCGGTGTCTACCGGTCGGGCAGTATCTGGTGGTGGTAGCACCGGGCATGCAATACCCGGTTGCCGGGC
>NZ_CAKKMM010000572.1:0-3062 GCF_918698205.1 Microbacterium sp. Bi128
GGGCTCCCACATTGCCGGCCGTCGTCTCGGCTACCAGGACGGCTGCCCCGGTCGACGCGGCGCGAGCCCTTACGAGGCGCAGCGCCTCGCGGCCCACACCCTGGCCGCGGAAGCTCCGGGCGAGCCAGATTCCGGTCTCCAGCGCCCAGCCGTCACCACCTGGCCCAGCCCCGGCGGCACCAACAGCCCAGCCGCCACCACCGGCCCAGCCCTCATCCGCTGCTGCCGGTGCCGTGTCCATCCGCCTGAGCCGCACCGACCCTGCCATCTGCCCGTCGCAGCTGATGGCCCACGTCTTCTGCCCCGCGGGACCGTCCAGGCCGGCTGCGGAGGCGCGGTGGAATTCGCGGAACCAGCTGATCCGGTCGGTGTTCCAGCCGGCGGTCGTGCCCAGCGGCGGGGTGACCTCGTCGGCGTCGGCGTCCCGGAGCGCAAGTTCCAGGAGCTGTTCCAGCACGTCCTCGCCAACGTCGAGCAGCGCGACCGCGGGCACGGGCTCAGCTGATGGGCACATCGATCCACTCCGTTTCTCCGGGCAGCAGCGACGCGCTCCCGGCCGACATGGCGGCCACGCGGTCCGCGGCCCTGGCCGACGCCCCGTTGCCTGACTTCATCAGTTCCCCCGGCCTCTTTGTCCGCGAGCAGAAGCCCCGGCCCGTCGGCGGGTTCCGCGGCGCCCTCTACAAGCTCACCGGCGGCGGGCTGAACCTGGGCCCGAGCGCTCGGCAGCGTGAAGAAGACGAACTCGCAAGGCGCATCTCCCGCCAGCTCCAGGGCAGCTACAACACGGCCGTCCTGAGCCTCAAGGGCGGCATCGGCAAGACCTCCACCACAGTGGGCGTCGGCCTGACCCTGGCCGAGTTCCGCGGCGACCCGCCATGCGCCATCGACGCCAACCCCGACTCCGGCGACCTCGTGGAGCGCGCCCTTGGTGAGGGTATCTACCAGCAGCAAAGCCCGCGCACCATCACAGACCTGCTCAAGAACATAGAATCGGTCGATTCCCTCACCGCACTGGCCCGCTACATGCACCACGCCGGCAGGCTCCACCTGATTGCCGGTGAACAGGACCCCGAGGTATCGGATTCACTGACCGCCGCGGAATACCTGCGGATCCGCAAGCTCATCTCCGCCTACTACTCCGTGGCGCTGATCGACTGCGGCACGGGTGTCACGCACAACGCCATGAGCGGCATCCTGCAATCGGCGGACAACCTGATCATCGCGGCCGGCTACGCCGTCAGCGGCGCCAAACGGGCCCGCAGCACCCTGCACTGGCTGGCCAGCCACGGCTACGAAGACCTGGCCCGCAACGCCGTCGTCGTCATCACCGACAAGGACGAGGTCTCCACTCGGGTGGACAAGGACGCGATCGAGGAGCACCTGTCCGGCATCTGCCGCCAGCTGATCGCGGTCCCGCACGACCGCGGAGTGGCCGACGGCGACCTCGTGACCTTGGACGTGCTCCGCCCGGAAACGCGCCGCGCGTACCGGGAGATTGCCGCCGCCATTGTGGACGGATATCAGTAGAGGTTTCGCACGGTCCCCTAGGAGCCGTCGACAAAGGACTGCGATTACCAGCGTGGGATTCCCGTAAGCGTAGGTGGTCAGAGGCGCCACACACGAAGTTGGCAAGTGCTGTGAGGTCTAGAGGCGGGTATCTACTACTCTGGTGGGCAGGTATGAGGACTTCATAAACTCGGGCATGACGAATCTGATGTACATCAGCCCCTGGCGTCGCCCGCGACCTGATCGTCGGACTGCAGATATTCTGCAGGATTCGGCTTGGATCGGACTGTCCATCGCCGCCGGAATCATCTTGCTTCCAGCGATCGGCCTTAGTGCTCTCGGCCGGACTATATTTCCAAGAGGTGCTAGGGAAGACGCTGGAGTGTGTCCAGGATGTGCTGGATGCTGCCCATAGTGATCCCCGCCGGCAGTGATGCAATCCACTAGGGCGTTAAGCGGTGTGGTTCCTTTGAACCCCCACGCTGACGGCGTACTACTACCTGATGGCTCTGACCGACTGTTGCGCCGGCGACATGCACCGCGGCGTAGCCGACGGCGATCTGGGCGAGTGCTTCTGTTTCCTGGGGGGAACCGCCGAGATCATCGCGATAAGGTGGCCGCGATAACCGTGTACGGATGTACAGGGATCCTACCGTAGGCGTGAAGCCCTGATCTTTCGTGCTGCCGCCGGCAGGCCAGCGAATCCGCGGCCCCACCGCGAAACGTGGGCTCTAAGGAGCCCGGCGACGGAGTCATCAAGGTAGAGGTTATCGTGGCGTAAGCTCTGCCGCGATGGGAAAATCGCGCGAGCCAGCACTCGCGGCTTAGCTCGCCAGGGACTTCCCATGAGCTCGACCAGATAGGCCGTCCCTGTACCTTGTACGGAAGTACGGTAGCGCCACTCCTCGCTGACAGTCCCCGGCAGCATCGGGAGATCGGCCATGCCCAGATCATCTAGGAGCGGCTTCAGGGCCGCTGTCGCTTGGAGCTCCGCGCTGAGATCCACGAGGTCATGGTGAACAGTGGCGCCGACGCGCTGGAGCAGCCCTAAGTACTCATCTCGATGGCGTGGATCATCCATGTTCCGGAGGCTGTGCAGAGCCTGAATGATTACGGCTGCAGGAATGGAAGGAACGGGTACGCTCCTGGTCGCCATGACCAGGTATTGCCGGTCGCGCCAAAGGGTGTCGAATGCGCTGCCGGGCGAGGCCTCCATCCCGGGAAACCTGTCATGCACGTCGATATCGCAGTTCCACTGCGGGTGATACAGAGTCTTGGAGTGCGCGTACCGGCGAACGACTGCCGCGCCAGGCGGCCTTTCGAGCCAGCCTCTTAGGCCCAGGAGTTCCGCCATTCTGTCCAGGTCTTCCGGACGGACCAGGACATCCACGTCCGCGGAGACATGGTGCGCGCGGAGTCCCATCATGGTGGCGGCAGGACCCTTGATAAACAACACCGGGACACCGGCTGATGCTGCGACGTGGTCCACCAAAGCGGTGGCCAGGAGGACGGCTTCATCTTGGTGAAGGGTCTCTGAGGCAGCCATTAACGGG
>NZ_CAKKMM010000573.1:0-3061 GCF_918698205.1 Microbacterium sp. Bi128
TAAGACCACGTCCCTACGGATGATCAACCGCATGGTGGAGCCCACGTCCGGCGTCATCGCCGTGGACGGGGCCGATGTCACTTCAGTCCCTGCCGCGCAGCTGCGGCGGTCCATGGGCTACGTCATGCAGTCCTCCGGGTTGATGCCGCACCGCTCCGTGCTGGACAACATCGCCACCGTTCCCCGGCTCAACGGTGTGTCCAAAGCCGACGCCCGCAAGCGCGCCCAGGAACTGCTCGACGTCGTCGGGCTGGCCTCCTCGCTCGGCAAGCGGTACCCGTCCCAGCTCTCGGGCGGACAGCAGCAGCGCGTAGGCGTGGCCCGGGCACTCGCGGCCGATCCTCCGGTGCTGCTCATGGACGAGCCCTTCAGCGCCGTGGACCCGGTGGTCCGCGACGAACTCCAGAAGGAGCTCCTCCGGCTCCAGCACGACCTGGCCAAGACGATCGTCTTCGTTACCCACGACATCGACGAGGCCACCGTCCTGGGCGACAAAGTGGCCGTGTTCGCCGTCGGCGGCAAGCTGGCGCAGTACGCCGCGCCGGCGGAGATCCTGCGGGCCCCGGCGAACGAGTTCGTGGCCTCCTTCGTGGGCCGTGACCGCGGGTTCCGGCACCTTGCGTTCAGCCCTTCGGACGGTGTCACCATCCACCCCGTCCCCACTCTCACGCCCGATCAGCTCAGGGCTGAGGGCAGCTCCGATGAATGGCAGCTGGTGGTCGACGACGCTCTCCGGCCCCTGGGCTGGGCCGGGCCCCGCAGCGCCACCGGAACCGCCCCGGCGATGGTTCCCGGAGGCTCCCTGTTCCGGAAGGGGGACACGCTCCGCCGGGCACTGGACGCGGCCCTGTCCTCACCCTCGGGCCTCGGCGTCGCCGTGGACGACGACGGCCGGGTGGCCGGAGTCATCGGAGCCGCCGAAGTCCTCGCCGTCATCGAGTCAGACCGCAACGTCCGGCACGGAGGGCTCTGATGGAGTGGTTCCTGGCCAACAGGGCCGAAGTCTTCAGCCTCGCCGGCCAGCACCTCATCCTGGCCATCCTGCCGATGGTGTTCGGGGTCCTCATAGCCGTTCCGCTGGCCCAGCTCGCCCGGCAGAGCCGCGGGCTCCGGTCCTTGGTGCTCACCGGGTCCTCGCTGCTGTACACGATCCCCTCGCTGGCGCTTTTCATCATCCTGCCGACCATCCTCGGAACCCGGATCCTGGATCCGGTCAACGTGGTGGTGGCCCTGACCATCTACGCCATCGCCCTGCTGGTGCGCGCCACGCTGGATGCCTTCGACTCGGTGGACGAGGACCTGCGGCAGGCCGCCGTCGCCATGGGGTTCAAACCCTTTGCCCGCTTCATGCAGATCGACCTGCCGCTGTCCTTGCCGGTGCTGTTCGCCGGGCTGCGCGTGGTCTCGGTCAGCAATATCTCGCTGGTCAGCGTCGCGGCACTGCTCGGCATCGGCAACCTCGGAATGCTCTTCACCTCCGGCCTCCAGCGTGACTTCGTCACCGAAGTGGTGGTGGGCATCATCGCCATCCTTCTCCTGGCGCTGCTGATGGACGCCGTCCTGGTGCTGCTTGAACGGCTGCTGACGCCCTGGACCCGGGCCGCGGCGGCCACGGGTGGCGGCACCGGTTCGGGAGCGGGCCCGGACAGGACTGGCCCCGCCGCGGCGGCGATGCGGTTTTCGCGTCCCAAGACCGGAGGGGGAAACGCGTGAATAACGTCGTCACGGACACCTTTGCCTGGCTCAGCGATCCGGAGAACTGGTCCGGCAGTGCCGGAATCCCGGTGCGCCTGGCCGAACACCTGTTCTACACGGGCCTGGTGATGGTGATCGCCATCGCCATCGCCGTCCCGATCGGCCTGTTCGTCGGGCATACCGGCCGCGGGCGGGTTGCGATCGTGTCAGTCGCGGGCGCGCTGCGCGCCCTGCCCACCCTCGGCTTGCTCACCTTGTTCGTCCTGCTCGCCGGCATCGGGCTGATGCCGCCGATCTGGGCTCTCGTGATCCTGACCGTGCCGCCGCTGCTCGCCGGCACCTACGCCGGAATCTCCAGCGTCGACCGCAATGTGGTGGATGCCGCCCGCGCCATGGGCATGACCGAGTGGCAGGTCCTGTTCCGGGCGGAATTCCCGAACGCGCTGCCGGTGATGTACGGCGGGTTCCGGACCGGGGTGCTCCAGGTGATCGCCACCGTTTCCGTGGTCGCCTACATCAACCTGGGCGGCCTGGGCCGTTACCTGTTCGACGGGCTCGTGCTCTCCGACTTCCCGCAAATGCTGGGAGGCTCGCTGCTGATCGCCGCCCTTGCCATCAGCGTCGACCTTATCCTTGCCCTTATTCAGAGGCTGTTCCTGTCACGGGGCGCCTCATCCAAGCCGAACCGCAGCCAGCAGGCTGCGGTTGATCTCACAGACCCCGTGATCGCGGAGACTGTTGTTCAAGGAGGTACGTCATGAAGGAATCCCGCCAACGAGGCCTTGGCCGGCGCGCATTCGGCGGCCTGGCCGTCGGCGTCGGCCTGGCCATGGCCCTGTCCGCCTGCGGAGGCTCATCAAACCCGCTGAGCTCGGCCCCGGCCAGCAGCGGTGCCGCCTCCGGTTCCGGCGGTGCCCTGGTGATCGGGTCGGCTGATTTCCCCGAGAGCCAGATCCTGGCCGAGGTCTACGCCGGTGCCCTGAACGCCGCGGGCGTCACCGCCAGCACCAAGCCGAACATCGGCTCGCGCGAGGTCTACATCAAAGCAGTCCAGGACGGCTCGGTGGACGTTGTTCCCGACTACAGCGGCAACCTGCTGCTGTATGTAAACAAGGACGCCACCGAGGTCTCCGCCGAAGACATCGCGAAGGCACTCCCGACCAAGCTCCCGCAGGGCCTGGCCGTGCTCGATGCCTCCAAGGCTGAGGACAAGGACGCCATGGTGGTCACCAAGGCCACGGCCGAGAAGCACCAGCTGAAGTCCATCGAAGACATGGCGAAGGTCTGCGGCGATCTCGTCATCGGCGCCCCGGCGACCTTCGCCGAGCGCGCCTACGGCCTGCCGGGCCTGGCGAAGAACTACAAC
>NZ_CAKKMM010000574.1:0-3060 GCF_918698205.1 Microbacterium sp. Bi128
TGAAGCCGCGCTGGGACTGCCGGATCAGGCCGAGGTAGGAGTTGTTGACCACAACGTGGATGTACGGCAGGTTGAATTGCGCGCCCACGGCCAGTTCCTCGATCATGAACTGGAAGTCGTAGTCGCCGGAGAGGGCAACCACGGTCTGGTCCGGCTTGCCCCGGACCACGCCCAGCGCGGCGGGGGCGGTCCAGCCCAGCGGGCCTGCCTGTCCGGCGTTGATCCATTTGCGCGGGCCGAACACGTGCAGCATCTGGGCGCCGGCGATCTGCGACAGTCCGATGGTGGACACGTACGTGGTGTCCTTGCCGAATGCTTTGTTCATTTCCTCGTACACGCGCTGCGGCTTGATCGGCACGTTGTCGAAGTGGGTCTTGCGGTGCAGTGTGGCTTTGCGCCCGGAACATTCGTCAACCCAGGCGGTGTAGTCCGGCAGGGACCCGGCGTCCCGGCGTTCCCGGGCCAGCTCCAGCAGCCCATCCAGGGCGGCGCCGGCGTCGGAGGCGATGCCGAAGTCCGGGGAGAACACGCGGCCGATCTGGGTCGGCTCGATGTCGATGTGCACGAACGTGCGGCCGGCGGTGTAGGTGTCCAGGCCGCCGGTGTGGCGGTTGGCCCAGCGGTTGCCGATGCCGATCACGGAGTCGCTGCGCAGGAAGTTCTCGTTGCCGTACCGGTGGCTGGTCTGCAGGCCCACCATGCCGGCCATGAGTTCGTGGTCATCCGGGATCGCGCCCCAGCCCATCAGGGTGGGGATCACGGGGACGCCCAGCAGCTCGGCCAGTTCCACGAGCTGGGCCGAGGCTCCGGCATTGATGATGCCGCCGCCGGCCACGATGAGCGGGCGCTCGCCTGCGGTGAGCATGTCGAGTGCCTTTTCCAGTTGCTTCCGGCTGGCCCTGGGCTTCTCCACGGGCAGGGGCTCATAGGTGTCGATATCGAATTCGATCTCGGCCATCTGCACGTCGATCGGCAGGTCCAGCAGGACCGGGCCCGGCCGGCCTGAGCGCATGAGCTGGAAAGCTTTCTGGAAGGCTCCGGGAACCTGGCCGGGTTCAAGGATGGTCATGGCCAACTTGGTGACCGGCTTGGCGATGGACTCGATGTCCACGGCCTGGAAGTCCTCCTTGTGCAGCTTGGCCACGGGTGCCTGGCCGGTGATGCAGAGCATCGGGATGGAATCGGCCCACGCCGCGTACAGGCCGGTGATCATGTCCGTGCCCGCGGGGCCCGAGGTGCCGATGCAGATGCCGATGTTGCCGTCCTTGGCCCGGCTGTAGCCGTCGGCCATGTGGCTGGCGCCTTCAACGTGGCGGGCCAGGGTGTGGCGGATGCCGCCGTGGGCCCTCATGGCCGAATAGAACGGGTTGATCGCCGCGCCTGGCAGGCCGAACGCCTCGGTGGCGCCCTCCTTTTCCAGGATGGCGACGGCTGCGTCTACAGTGCGCATCTTCGTCATGGTGTGCTCCTTGAAAGTCTGTTTTTGGGTGTGCTGAAGGGAAGCCCGGCGAATCGTCGCGGGCACCTCTTGTTGGGGGGAGGGCGGGCCGCCGTCGTAAATCTCGACGCCGGCCGGTGCGTTCGTGTCGAAGTGCCCCTTGACGGGGCGGCAGCGCCGCTTAGTTGCGGCCGCTGAGCTTCAGGACCTGCTTGAAAAGGCCCGAGTGGTCCAGTCCGCCGTCGCCCTGGTTGACGGTGGCGGCGACGAGCTGCGCGACGATGGCGCCGAGGGGGACGGCGACATTGGCCTCGCGGGCCGCGGAGGTGACGATGCCGAGGTCCTTGTGGTGCAGGGCCAGGCGGAAACCGGGGTCGAAGTTGCGGTCCAGCATTTTCTGGCCCTTCTGCTCCAGGACCTTGGAGCCGGCCAGGCCGCCGCCGAGGACCTTGAGGGCGGCGTCCGTGTCCACGCCGTAGGCCTCGAGGAAGGCGATCGCCTCGCCAAGGACTTCAATGTTGACGGCCACGATCAGCTGGTTGGCTGCCTTGACGGTCTGGCCGGCGCCGGAGGGCCCCACGTGGACGATGGTCTTGCCGACGGCGGCCAGGACATCCCGTGCCGCCTCGAAGTCGGCGGCGTCACCGCCCACCATGATGGAGAGCGCGGCGTCGATGGCGCCTTGTTCGCCGCCGGAGACCGGGGCGTCGAGGGGACGGATCCCGGCGGCCCGGGCGTCGTCGGCGAGGCGTTTGGCGACGTCGGGGCGGATGCTGCTGGCATCAACCCACAGGGCGCCCGGCTTGGCGTTGTCGAACACGCCGTCGGGACCGCTGACCACGCCTTCGACGTCGGGGGAGTCCGGCACCATGGTGATGACCACGTCGGCGTCCCTGACGGCCTCCGCGATGCTCGCGGCACCCTTGCCGCCTTCGGAGACGAGCTTGTCGGTCTTGTCCTGGCTGCGGTTGAAGCCCGTGACCGCGTGGCCGGCCTTGACGAGGTTGATGGCCATGGGCAGGCCCATGATACCGAGGCCGATGACTGCGATGTTGCTCATTGTGGTTCTCTTTCTGAAGTCTTTGTGTTCGATGTAGCGCGGGTGTGCTTCTTTGGAACGGCGGGCGGTGGGCCCACGCCCGCCGGGTTCCCTGGCCGAGCTTGCGAGGTTAGGGAGCGGGTGGGGATTACTGCGAGACGCGCTGGCGGATGGCCCAGCTGAATGCGGTCCCCGCGGGTTCCTTGTATTCGAGGCCGATGTAGCCCTCGTAGCCGAGTGCGCGGCTGCGGGCGATCCATTCGCCGAGGGGAAGCTGCCCGGTTCCGGGAGCCCCGCGGCCGGGGTTGTCGGCGATCTGGATGTGGCCGAAGTCCTTGGCGTGCTTTTCGATGACGGCGGCGACGTCGTCACCGTTCACGGCCAGGTGGTAGAAGTCCGCGAGGAGCTTGACGTTCCCGGCGCCGGATTCCTGCTTGACCCGGGCGATCACATCGAGGGCATCCTGTGCCTTGAGCAGGGGGTACCGGGGGGCGCCGCTGACGGGTTCCAGGAGGACCGTACCGCCGATGCGGGCCACGCCGGCAGCCGCCGTCGCGAGATTTTCGGCGCCAATGGCGTCCTG
>NZ_CAKKMM010000575.1:0-3050 GCF_918698205.1 Microbacterium sp. Bi128
TGGCGCGGAGCACCTTGGCGATGGCCGCGGCGTCGATCGAGTCATCGAAGTCGATCGTGGCGATCACGTTCGAGCGGTCCTCGGCCTTGGCCACGAACGGCGTGGCGTATTCGGACGCTTCGGCCCAGCGGTAGATGCGGCCGGCAGAATCCGCGGTCCGGCCGGCGGCGAAGTCCAGGCCGCCGTTGGCGTTGAGCCACTGCACCTGGGCGTCCAGGGTCACCAGGGTGGCCAGTGCGGGGGTGTTGTAGGTCTGGTTCAGCCGGGAATTGTCGATCGCCGTCTGGAGGTCAAGGAAGTCGGGAATCCAGCGGTCGCCGGCCTTGATCCGTGCCGCCCGTTCCAGCGCGGCCGGGGAGAACAGGCCCAGCCACAGGCCGCCGTCGGATGCGAAGTTCTTCTGCGGCGCGAAGTAGTACACGTCCGACTCTGCCACGGCCACGTCCAGCCCGCCCGCGGCCGAGGTCGCGTCCACGAGCACCAGCGACCCCTCGTCGGCGCCGGCCACCCGCTGGACGGGGGCGGCTACGCCGGTTGAGGTCTCGTTCTGCGGCCACGCATAGACGTCGACGCCGGCCTCCGCCCGGGCGGTGGGGCGGGTGCCGGGTTCGGCCTTGATGATGGAGGACTCGGCAAGGAACGGCGCCTTGTTGGTGGCGGAGGCGAACTTCGAGCCGAACTCGCCGAAGGACAGGTGCTGCGCTTTGTTCTCCACGAGCCCGAAGCTGGCAATGTCCCAGAACGCGGTAGATCCGCCGACGCCCAGCACGACTTCATAGCCTTCCGGTGCCCGGAAGAATTCGCTGAGGCCGCTGCGCACCGAGCCGACCAGGTTCTTCACGGGTGCCTGGCGGTGCGAGGTCCCCAGCAGCTTCGACGATGCCGCGGCCAGGGCGTCCATCTGTTCCGGCCGGACTTTGGACGGGCCGGCGCCGAACCGTCCGTCCTTGGGCAGGAGGTTGGCGGGGATCGTGATGCTGGTGTCGCTCACAGTGGCTCCAATTTTCGGCTGGTTCGTAGCGTGGCTGGGAGGTGGCGGGCAGGGATGGCTACCACGGACCCCCCTTTTCATTCTGCCTGTTTCATTCTGCCTGTTTTATTTTGCCTGACAGCTCCCGGCGATACGGAAAAAGGCCTGTCATAGTCCGGTCATTGAGACGCCGGGGACGGCCGGCCGGCTGGGGCTGGGACAATAGCTCCAGGTCGACCGAAAGATTATCCGGAGTAATTCAAAATAGGCTAGGCTGGCATGCGAACGTACGGCGGTTCCCGCCTGGGCGCATCCTGCATGCAGCCCGCACGCGGTACGGTGGGAATGACGCTAGGACTGCGCTCGAGGAGCTGAGCTGAATGACGGATCTGATCGATACCACGGAGATGTATCTTCGGACCATTCTGGAACTTGAAGAAGAAAACATCGTTGCCCTCCGCGCCCGCATCGCCGAACGGCTCCGCCACTCCGGCCCCACTGTGTCCCAGACGATCGGCCGGATGGAGCGCGACGGGCTGGTGGTTGTTTCCGGCGACCGGCACCTTGAACTGACGGAAACCGGACGGAAACGTGCAATCGGTGTCATGCGCAAGCACCGTCTGGCCGAACGCCTCCTCGCGGACGTGATCGGGCTCGACTGGGCCTACGTCCACGAGGAAGCGTGCCGCTGGGAACATGTCATGAGCGAACGCGTCGAGCGAAGAATCTTCGAGATGCTCAACCACCCGACAGTCTCGCCCTACGGAAACCCTATTCCGGGGCTTGCGGATCTTGGCGGCGTTCCCAATGGCGCCCCCGTGGACAGGCCTGTGAACCTGCTGGAGGCCATGGCCGGCTACGGGGTAACTTCCCGGGTTACGGTCAACCGGCTCGCGGAGCCGATCCAGGTGGAGCCGGAGCTTCTGGCCCAGCTCGACGAGGGCGGAATCAGGCCTGGCGCGCTTGTCTCGCTGGAGCGGGTGGGGGAGTACATCTCGGTCCGCGTCCCCGATATCGAAGGTGCCCTGGAACTGCCGCCCGAGGTTGCCGCGCACGTCTTTGTAACAGTCGCCTGACCAGCCACTACGCGCCGGTCATGGGACGACCCATGAGTTGTCCACAATTGCGGTTACGGATTTATTACCGGGCGGCTTAATCGCCTATAGTTAGTGCCCAGTACCGATACCAAAGCGTTACCTGATCCGAAGCCGAGCCCTGCCAGCGGATCAGTCGCAGAACTACCTCCTGGCAGGGGCGGGGGAACCACTTTCGGCTGCTACTTCGGCAGCCTTGGGGTGAAGTCCGTCAGCGGCAAGCAGCTTCCACCGAAGGATCCCCTGGGGATGCATCTGTGCGTGGCTGCTTGCAACGGCGGACCGGGTCTTTGATCTCTCTGACCCGAATCCGACAGCTAACTTCGCAGGCCATCCAGAGAGGAACCGTTCTTGACCACCCAGACCTCCAGGGGCCGTCGCCGCGCGACCGGTCCCGCACCGGAGCCGCGTCCCGTCGTCGCATACACGGCCGAACGCCCGCGGGACGTGCACCGGGATGAACGCCGTCGCCGTCGCAGTCCGTTCCGCCAGGTCACGGACTTTGCCGCGGCCAGCGGGGTCGGGCAGAAGGCCGGGATCGCCCTGGCCGCAACTGGTCTGGTTCTGACCGTGACGGTCCCCGTCACGAGCCCGGTGATGGCTTCGAATCCGGGCGGGTCCGGCGCGCTCTCCGCTGCCGTGCAGCCGGATGTCACCGCTGCCGCCGCCGCCAAAGTCGACTTCAACCGCACGGCCGTCACCACGAAGGGCGATCCGGACGGGAAACTCAAGCAGCTGCTGAGCGCCCAGTCTGTGGGCACCATCACCCGCGCGGCATCGGCCGGCACCCTGGGTGCGCCGCTCGACCAGCTGGTCACGGCCTCGCCCTTCGGCTACCGTGTCAGCCCCATTACCGGGGGCGCGGGGGAGTTCCACCGCGGCCAGGATTTCGCCGCCCAGTGCGGCACGGCGGTCCACGCGGCCGCCAGCGGCACCGTGACCTTCAACGGCTGGCATCCCTTCGGCGGGGGGAACCGCGTGGTCAT
>NZ_CAKKMM010000576.1:0-3047 GCF_918698205.1 Microbacterium sp. Bi128
ACGGGCTCGGCCGGTACGGCGGTGGGTCCGAGACCAGCCGCGGGTTCTCCAGCCTGGTGGCGAATTCAGTGAGCGCGATCTGCGCTTCCAGCCGGGCCAGGGGCGCCCCGAAGCACAGATGAACCCCGCCCCCAAAACCGAGGTGCTGGTTGTTGGCCCGGTCAGGGATGAAGAGCCCGGGGTCAGTGACGTGGGCGGGGTCGCGGTTGCCCGCAGCAAGGACCAGGGTGAGGGAGGCGCCGGCCGGGATGGTGGTGCCGGCGATGTCGATGTCGTCGAGGGCGGTACGGAACGGGACGAAATGCACGGGCGGCTCGTAGCGGAGCAGCTCCTCGACCATCGGGATGGCCAGGCCGGGGTCAGCGCGCAGCCTCTGGAGCTCGGCCGGGTGGCGGAGCAACGTCAGTACGCCGTTGGAGATGAGGTTCACGGTGGTTTCATGTCCGGCGATGAGCAGGAGAAGCCCGGTGCTCACCAGTTGTTCGTCCGGCATGCGGCCCTCCGGGCCATCATCGGTGGCCATCGCTGAAAGCAGGTCAGTCCCCGGGGCCTGCCGGTGGGCGTCGACCAGCTCTTGCATGAACGCGCGCAGTTCCGTGCCGGCCTCAATCCTCTTCTTTTGCTGGGTTTCGGGATCGAGTCCGGGATCGGTCGATTGCAGGGCCAGGGCCACCCAGACCCGGAAGCGCTGTTCATCTCCCGGGGGCACACCGAGAAGTTCGCAGATCACCGTGACGGGCAGGGGATACGCCAGATCATCGACGACGTCGATCCGGCTGCGGTCCGCCATATTGTCGACCAGATCGGTGACAATTTCCGCCATCCGCGCCTCCATCCCGGCCACCCTGCCAGGCGTCGTGGGCGGCCCGAAATGCCGCATGGTGATCCGCCGGAACTTGTCGTGATCAGGGGGATCCATGCTGAGGAAAGTCGGCGTCATGCCGGCGCCGTCCCCGTCCCCGTCCTCACCGACGGCGGCGCCCGCCGCGACGGCAGCCGGGTTGCGGGTTATGTCGGAGCTGACCCGTGGATCGTGCAACAGGGCGGCGATCTCCGCGTAGGTGCTCACGAGATAGCTGCCGTCCGGAAGTCGTCTCACGGGGGTTTTGCGGAGTTCGTCGTAGAACGGGTAGGGGTTAGCCCGGTTGGTGTAGTCGAGGATCTGCTCCCAGGTGCTGGGCTCGGCCATGGCGAAGGCTCCTTGGGTCGTGGGCCGGTGGCTGCCGGTCTCCGGTGCGGCGCTTTACGGGAGGCGGCGGTCAGTCAATCTGGCGCGCCGCTCATTGGGATAGTGACCGGTCACGACGACGGTCGCATCCTGGGTGGGGCTGGCGGCGGGCTGGAACCCGGCCGGCACGGGCTGCGCATCCTCGGGCTCGTCAATATGGTGGAACGACGGCGGGAAGGGCGCCGCCTGGTCAATCAGCGGTTCATAGAAGTCAAGCCATTTGTTCTGGTTGAACGCCACTGCAGCCACGATCCGGCCCTTGTAGCCGTAAACGGCCAGGAACCGCCGAGATCCGACCGATCCTTGCACGATGGCGACCTCATCGGCGACCGAGGGCACGCCCACGCTCTTGATTTCGGTGCCGAACTGGACGGACCAGAATTTGGGCACAGCCAGGTGCGGCCACCGTTCGGTTTCGCCGCTGACCATATTGTGCGCTGCAACCTCGGCCTGGGAGATTGCGTTGCCCCAGTGTTCGACGGCGAGGAACTGGTAGCCGAACATCGGCTGCGGGGCGCGGGATACGTCGCCGGCGACGAAGACGTCATCGGCGAGCGAATGACCGTTACGAACGGTCCCCAGCGCGGCGACCGCGATGTCCACGTCAAGTGTTGTGCCATCGGAGAGGCGGGCGCGGCGCAGCTGTCCGCCGGCATCGCCTTCCAGTGCAACGACCCTGACGCCGCAGCGCAGATCCACGCCGTTCTCGATCTGAAGCTCTCCGGCAATTGCACCGATCACGCTGCCGAGCGCCGCGCCGAGCGGTGCCGGGCCTGCCTCCGCCACGGTGACCGGCAGGCCAAGTTCGCGGCACACCGAAGCGACTTCGCAGCCGATGAACCCGGCGCCAATGACCAGGACCCGGCGAGGGCGCGCGGCCAGGAGCTGCCGAAGCGTTGCCGCGTCTTCCCGGGTCCGCAAGGTCAGCACGCCTGCCAGCGCCGCCTCCGCCGCGGTTGGCCAGGACCGGGCCCGCACCCCAGTGGCGATCAACAACTTGTCGAATCCGATCCGGCCACCGTCGGCGAGATGCACCTGCCTGGCGGCGAGATCCAGACCCGTGGCCGCGACGCCCAGACGCCAGTCGGCGTCGATTGCCCGGCGGCGCGGCAGCGACGTGTCATCGGACGGCACCGACCCGGCCAGGACCTGTTTCGACAGCGGCGGCCGGTCATACGGCTCGTGCGCTTCCTCACCAATGAGAGTCAGCGAGCCCGTGAACCCTTCCTCGCGCAGCCGCTCCGCCGCACGGAGCCCGGTCAGTGACGTGCCCACGATGACAATCCTGCCGGATCGAAGGAACGCGCCCCCGTTGCCCCTTGCGGCAGCGGCCGTTCCCGGGGCTTCTTCGGGAGGCCGCGGCCTGTTCGGCTCCGCAAGCTGGTCGAGCCGGATGGCCTGGACGGGGCAGGCCGCGGCTGCCCGCCGGATCCTCGTGCGCTGCGCCTCGTCAGGGTCCGGGTCGTAGGTAAGTGCCTCGTCCCCCTGGATCGTGAAGACCTCCGGGGCGAGGAAGGCGCATTGTGCGTAACCCTGACACTTAGTGAGATCGACGACGAGCCTCATGCCGAACTTCTCCCTGTTTGCTCAAGCCAATCGAGTCTAAGCCTCGCGGGCTGGCCGCGGAAGAGGCCTGCGGCCTGGTACGACGAGGCTGCGGAGGCCCTCCAGAGCGGAGCGTGGGGGATCTTGCGGCGGGGGCGGACCTTCGCCACGTGGCCGCTCTGGGGGCGGCGGCAGGAGTGCAGGTGACACCTAGCCATCGCTCCGGCCGGGTTGCCCTCAGTGAGGGAACTTGAGCGCCGGGTGTCCTATGTCC
>NZ_CAKKMM010000577.1:0-3043 GCF_918698205.1 Microbacterium sp. Bi128
CCGTCGCGGTCCCAGCCGGTAAACGTGGGGGACAGACAGAGGTTTTCCTGGCCGCGCAGGCAGAACCGGCAGGCGCCACAGGTGCCGCCCAGCCAGGCCACGCCCACCCGTTCGCCGATGCCGAACCTGGCGGCCCCCGGTCCCTGCCCGATCACCTCACCCACTACCTCGTGGCCCGGGATGACCCCGGCGTGCCGCGGCGTGAGGTCGCCCTCGGCCAGGTGCAAGTCCGTGCGGCACACACCGCAGACCCGCACTTTCAGCAGGACTTCACCGCGTCCCGGCACAGGATCCGGGCGGTCGGTGGCCACGAGGGGGCCGCTGGACATGGGCCCCGGAAGTCCAACTTGCCATGCTCGCACCGCGGCCTCCTTCTTTGCAGCGTCTGCAGGTCCGAATCGGTTGCGCTCGCGGCGGCTAGCGGGTGACCAGCACGTTGCAGCGCGCCTTGTGCAGCACGGCGGAGACCGTGTTGCCGGCTCCGGCCGCAGGGTTGTGGGTCCCGAGCACCAGGACGTCGGCGTCGTCCGCGGCGTCGAGGAGCTCCCGGGCCCCATGGCCCTCACGCAGGGCTCCGGTAACCTCCAGCCCGGGCGCCATCCCGCGGGCCTCGTCGATGGCGCGGTCGAGCAGCTCCTGGCCGTGGAGCAGGGCATGGCGGCCGTGCTCTTCCCGTGCCCCGCCGCGCAATGGATCGACGTGGACGAGGTGCAGCGGGGCGCCGAGGACTTTGGCCAACCGGATGGCCTCGGCCACCGTGGCGGGGCTGCGGGGCGAGGCATCGACTCCCACCACGACGGGGTGGGCCCGCCGGCGCGGGCGCCGGATTATCATTACCGGGCAGGGTGCCGAGCCGGCCAGATCGATGCAGACCGAGCCGGCCACCTGGCCCAGGACGGCGCCGAGGCCCCGGCTGCCTACTACCAGCAGCCGTGCGTCCCGGGAGGCGTCGCGCAGCACGGGTGCCGGGAGCCCGGCCTCCATGACGCCGTCGACGGCGGGGCCCGGACGTTCCGGCTGTTGCCCGGTAACGGCGCGCTCGGCCCCCAGCGGTGCGCCGCCGGCCGCTTCGCGGGCGGCGCCGCGTGCCAGCTCGATGCCCTCGGCGAGGACGGCTTCCGCGGAATGCCGCAGCCCGCTGCCGGCCACGCCCTTGACAGGGCCCAGGTTCTTGGTGAAAACCGGCCACACCCAGGCATGGATCACCAGGAGGTCCAGCCCGGCCGCGGCCGCGTATTCGGCCGCCCAGCGAACGGCGAGTTGGGCGGCCCCGGACCCGCCGTAACCGACCGCCACGGTGCCGCCCTGCTGCCCTGTGGGTGCCGACATTATTCCTCCCGGCTCGTCGGACGCACCCCTTCGCCCGGCACTATGTGCAGCCCCAGTAGAACCCTGCGGCCCGGGAATGTGTAGGGGCTTTGGTCCCGCGGTCTGCCCGCGCCCGGGGCCGCCTCCGGGGCCGCCGGTGAACTAGGGTTGAAACATGCACAATGCGGGGGATAGCTGATGGCCAAGCGGGGCAAAGGGCGGGGCGCCCAAACCGCCGGCCCGGGAGTGGTGGAAGTGCCCAAGGGTTCCCGCCCGGCCGGTCCTTTGGCCGGGGTGTACTACATCGATACCGGGGACTGCGAGCTGATCCCGGACCAGGACAATTCCACCGGCTGGCTCCTGCGCATCAACGGCGTCATGAGCTCGCACATTGACCTCGCGGACCCGTTGTTCCTCGACTTCGAGTACATGCGCTGGATGGCAGCCCTGGTGGAGTCGCGCTGGCCGCGGGAGCCTGGGCCCAAGCTGCGCGCCCTGCACCTTGGCGGGGGAGCATGCTCACTGGCGCGCTATTTCCACGCCGCCTACCCGGACGCCCGCCAGGTGGTGGTGGAGCTGGACGGCAAGCTGGCCGACTACGTCCGGGGCTGGTTCGACCTGCCCAAGGCGCCGTTGCTGCGCCTGCGCGTGGGAGAGGCCCGCGAGGTCACCGAGAGCCTGACCCCGCAGACCCGGGACCTGATCATCCGCGACGTCTTCGCCGGCTCGCTGACCCCGCGGCCGCTGACCACCCGGGAATTCATCGAGCACGCCAAGCGCGTCCTGGCCCCCGGCGGGATATATGTGGTCAACTCCGGCGACGCCCCGGACCTCAAGAATGCCCGCGAGGACGCCGCGACCATCGCCGACGCCTTTGCCTACACCGTGATCATCGCGGATCCGGCCATGCTGAAGGGCCGGCGCTACGGCAACATGGTCATGGCCGGCAGCGATGTCCCGTTCGACGACGACCCCGGCCTCGCGCGGCGCCTGCTCGGCGGTGCGGTGCCGGCCCACATCTGGAACGACGAAAAGGTGCGGGCGTTCGCGGCCGGCGCCGCCGTCCGGCACGACCCGAAGTCGCCCGTTCTCGCTGAGCCGGCCGCGGAACCGCCCGTTCTCGCTCAGCCGCCCGCCGAGCCCCTGGCTGGGCCCCGCGCAGGGACGCCGACTGCTCCGTAGCAGCCCTTTTGCGGCACCATATTTGCGGCACTATAGAGGCGGCTACGGAGCAATCGATGGGGCTGCTCCGCGGCCCAGCAGGGCATCGCGGTGCGCCGCGGTCTGCTCCCGCAGCGCCTGCACGAGCGCGGCCACCGCCGGCCGGCGCATCGAATCGGGCCGGAGCACCATCCAGTAGGGCAGCAGCTCCGCGAATTCCTCCGGCAGGAGCCGGACCAGGTCCGGATGCAGGTCGGCCGCGAAACAGGGCAGGAACCCAATCCCGGCGCCGGCCCGGGTGGCCTCCACGTGGACGAAGACGTTGGTGGAGCTCAGCCCGTCCCGCATGGTGGGCACCAGCCGCCGCGGGGCGTCCAGATCGTCCACCTGCAGCATCGAATCGACGAAGTAGACCAGCGAGTGGGCCGTCAGTTCCTCCACGGTGGCCGGGGTGCCGTACTCGGCGAGGTAGCCGCGGGAGGCGTACATTCCCAGCATGTACTCGCCGAGCCGCGCGGCCTCTGCCCGGTGCACCTGCGGCTATCCGACCACCACCTCGATGTCCATGCCGGAC
>NZ_CAKKMM010000578.1:0-3033 GCF_918698205.1 Microbacterium sp. Bi128
GGGGCACCCGCGCGATCGAGCGCCAGGAGCAGGATCCGGAGTCCGCCCTTAACCTGACCAAAGCTGCCCTGGAACTGCGCCGGCAGTTGTGGAAGAACGAGGTATTCACGCCGCTTGACGGAGGCACGTGGCGTTTTGAGGCCGGTAATCTCCTCATCTGCGAACGTAACGAGCACTTCCTCGTCGCCGTCGCAATGGGCACCGAACCTGTGAAGCTGCCCGCCGGCACGGTGCTGCTTACCGCTGCCCCGCTGGAACAGGACGGCTGGCTGCAGCCGAACAACGCGGCCTGGGTGCTGCTGGGCTGAGGCTCTGTCCCAAGCAATTTCTTGAATTCATGTTGGGGAGTTGGATTTTCCCAAAAAGGGCCCCCGAGTGAACCCGGGGGCCCTGCAGTCATGGCGCTTAGAGGGAATTGGTCCAGGCGGCCCGATCGGAGAAGAATGAAAAGACCGGCTCGTACAGGACGACGAACTTTCCTGCTTCGGCGTTCTTGTTATCAAAGCAGACGTCACCGCTGGTCTTACCACCGGGAGCGATCTCACCGGAGCTGAGCATGTTTTTACTGCCGGCAAAGCCAGTAGTCAGAATAGTGCCGGAAGGAGACTGGAGCTTCCAGTCGAACGCATTGAAGGAAATCGTTTCCTTCGACCCGTTGCTCAGGGTCACTGCCGTGCAAATGGTCTTGCCAAATGTTGCGTCACCCTTCGCGATTGGGGCTGACGTAACAGTAGCGTCGCCGATCTTAAGGGAGGCACCGGCTTTTCCAACGACATCGCTGTCCTTGGCGCCCGGGAAAGCCGCTGCTGCGGGCGCTGCGGCGCCGGCTTCTGCAGGCGCTGCGGCCGAAGCGTCTGTGGAAGGAGAGACGGCAGCCGAAGAGTCTTTCTTTCCCCCGTTGGAAACCGAGGTAATGATGATAATCACGAGAAGGATCAGGGGCAAAAGAAAGCGCTTCTTTTTGAACCAAGGCCGCGATGCCTTGCGATATGCCTTGTCCGCGGCGGCCTGAGCCTTGCCGTCACGCTTGGCGTCCGGAATAGTTTGATTCTCTGTCATGGCAGTTCCTGTCTTACTTATTTGGCTGATTCCCTGGGTGGCTTCTCCGCCATGCGGTGTCACTGAGATGTAGCCCTGTGTCATACCAGACAGATCAATCCCCCACGAGGAACTATAACCACATAGACGGGAAACATGAGTATTGGCTGGGAACTACTGGTGAGGATTCTCTGATGGGACGCCAGCGGGACACTGAAGTCCAGGAATTATTACGTCGCTACTTCGCACCGGAGCGCAGAAGCTAAGCGAAAAATTGCACTAACTCCAAGTGCTGTAAGACGAATCGTCCTCACTGCCACGCCGAACTGACTCCGGCCACTACCCGTGGGTGACAGCAGCGCCCACCAGGCCGAACAGCGTCCCGGCCGCCAATGCAATGAGGGCACGCTTCCTGGTGGGATACAGCCAGCGCACTGCGAACACGGCCACTGCCATGATGACCCCGTTGACGACGCTCAGGATCACCGCGACCCATTCGGTGCCGGTGGCCACGCCGAAACCTCCGCCGCTGCAGCCGCTGATCCCGCACCAGGCCAAACTCGCCACCATCCACTGCGGAAGACTCAGCAAAACTGCCAGCGGCACGGTCCACCAAAGCTTTCTGGCGTCCGGGGTTACCCCGCGCAGTTTCACGCCCGGGCAGTGAGGCGAGGCGCCAGGCATGCCAGCGGCCGGCACCCGTGCGCGCTTCCGGGTGCTGAGGACAATCCTTCGGAAGACACCCGCGTTGACCACCGCAAGGAGGACGTATCCCGAATAGTAGAGAACAGTAGTCAGGCCCAACTCACCCCCGGAGCCGAAAGTGCCGATGATGAAATAGCCAACCGAAACGGGCAGTGTCAGAACCACCATGGCGAGCAGCAGGCCTTCCTTGAACTTGGCATCCAGGGCCAGGTCGAAGCCTGCGGTAAGCAGCGCGGCGACAACAACGGCAACCACCACCGACAAATAGACGACGACGGCGGTTCTGGCCCAGCGCGGCAGCGAACTTTCATTCGGCCGAGATCCCCTCATCACAACGCTCCCCCTTGACGTCGTTCCGGCCCCGTCTGCGCGCGCGGACCGATACAGCCGGCACACCCACGGGCTGCGGCACTTTGATGGTCACACGCTAGGCACCCAAAGTGCTCGCCATCTGCCTTGGAGAGGTCTTCGAGCAACTGGGTAACCCGCCCGCCTGGGGCAATCCTGCGGGCCCGTTGCCCGGACCGTATGGCTGCTCGTCAAATAGTGACGCCTCTAAGATGAGGCATGGACTTCGAGGACACGCTCTGGACGGTTCTGGGGGCCGGGCTGGTTCTGCTGATGCTCGTTGACGTTTTTCGTACACTTCTTTATCCGCACGGTTCCGGTCCTCTGGGCCGGGCGATCATGCGCGGATTCTGGCTTGTATCAAGAAAACTGCGGGGCCGGGGCTCCTTCATCGCGGCACCCTTGGCGATGGCCGCTGTCATTGGCGCCTGGGCAGGCTTGGCGGCCATCGGCTGGGCTCTGCTATACCTGCCCCATCTGACGGACGGCTTTGTTTACGGAGCCGGGGTTCCGCTGCGGGCCGACTTTGCCGAAGCCCTATACATCTCCCTCGTCACTCTTTCCACCGTGGGGTTTGGCGATATCGTGGCAACGCAACCACTGCTCCGGCTGGTTGTTGCCCTCGAGGCCGTCACCGGATTCGGCTTGCTGACAGCAACGGTGACTTGGATCCTGCAGACTTTCCCTGCCCTGAACCGACGCCGGGCCCTTGCCCACCAGCTGACCCTGTTCAGGGAGGCTGCAGGTCCGGCAGGTGTATCGGCCATGGACCCCAGTCACGCTGCCGGCCTTTTGGAGGCAATTGCCGGAAACGTGGCTACGGTGAGCATAGACCTGCTTGCGTTCCACGAAACCTACTACTTCCGTGAAATTGAGCAGCGCGGCTCCCTCCCCGCCACGGTGGCCTACGCCCAGGATCTGGCATCCCAGGCCCAGCGCAGC
>NZ_CAKKMM010000579.1:0-3030 GCF_918698205.1 Microbacterium sp. Bi128
GGGCTTCGGCTTCCCCACGGGCGTCCGCAGCGCCAGGGTAGCCCTCGGATTTGCCGTCTACTCCCTGGCGCTGGGGAGCATTCTGGTCCTCACCGGGGCCATCGTTTTCATCGGCAGCGGGAAGTGGCTGCTGCTCGGGCTGATGGTGCTGATCGAGGTCGTGTTCGTCCTGGCGTTCCGACGGCTCATGGTCCAGGTCCGGAACCGCCGCGCCGCTGGCTAGAGCCAGCCTTTCTTCTTGAAGATGGCGTACATCAGCGCCGCCGTGCCGGCCATGAGCGTGATTGCCATCGGGTAGCCAAGCGTCCAGTGCAGCTCCGGCATGTTGTCGAAGTTCATGCCATACAGTCCGGCCACAAATGTCGGCGCGAAGAAGATCGCGGCCCACGACGAGATCTTCTTGACCTGCTCGTTTTGTTCCGCGCTGGCCTCGTTCTGGCGGTTGGCGGTCAGGGTTCCGTCCAGGGTGAGCGCATTCTGCAGCAGGTCACGGAACGAATCGGCGCGGGAAATCAGCCGCTCCACGTGGTCCTCGACGTCGCGCAGGCTGTGCTGCAGTTCGATGTCCACCCGGTACTTCTCGAAGCCCCGGCGGAGCTGTTGCATCATTGCCGGGAGCGGGTGGATGGCGCGCTGGAAATGGATGACTTCACGGGCGAGCTCGTAGATCCGCCGGGACACCAGGGGGTCGCCGCTGAAGAGCTGGTCCTCGATCTCGTCGATGTCGTTTTCCAGCCCGGCTACCACGGGACCGTAGTCATCCACCACCTGGTCCATGAGCGCGTACAGGACGGCCTCGGGCCCGTGGCGCAGCAGATCGGGCCGGCCCTCCATCCGGCGCCTGACCTGGCCCACGACTTTCGTCTCGGCGTGCCGGACGGTGACCACGAAGTTGCGCCCCGTGAAGACGTGGAGCTCGCCGAACTCCACGGTTTCGGTCTCGTCCAGGTACCTGGCGGGGCGGAGCACAGTGAACAGGTTGTCGTCGTAGCGTTCCAGTTTGGGGCGCTGATGGGCAGAGATCGCGTCCTCCACCGCCAGCCCGTGCAGGTTGAATTCTGCCGCCACGGCCGCCATTTCCTCAGTGGTCGGCCGGTACAGGCCGATCCAGGCCATGCCCCCGTGCTCGGTCAGGGTCTCAAAAGTCTGCTCGAGGTTCCGCGGCTCGGCGCTGCGGATGCCGTCAACGTAGACGGCGTTGTCGATGATAGTCACCGGGACATTATCCTTTGTCCACCTGGAATTCGGCGCCCCCGGCCCGCCGCGACGCGGACCGGCCGGGGGCGAGCGCGTTGCCTTGGGCGAGCCGCCTGATCAGCGGCTCGGTCCGGTACGGGATATGGGTGTGCAGCGCCAGGACGGTCTCGGTGCGGATGACGCCTTTGATCCGAAGGATCGACCGGAGGGCCGCCTGGAGATTGTGCGTATCCGTCGCCACCACCCGGCACCAGACGTCGCCGCGCCCGGAGATCTCGTGGACTTCCAGAACCTGGGCGATCAGCCGCAGGGCCCCCACGACGCCATCGAGTTCCCGGTGGTTGACCTCGATCGTCACGAAGGCGACGACGTCGTACCCCACCGCCTCCAGATCGATTTCACGGCCGCCGTCGTGCAGTACACCGGAGCGCAGCATGCGCCGCACGCGCGACTGGGCGGTGTTCCGGGCGATGCCCAGGGCGTCACTGAGCTCGCCGATCTGGATCCGCGGATCCCGGATCAGCTCCAGCAGGATCTTCAGGTCGGTGGGGTCCAGACTGTTCAAATCATCACTCCGGTTCACTTGAGCAGTCTGAGAATGACTGTTTTGCTCAATTTTGGCACAGAACTTGGCCATCCAGATCATTGGTATTGCATTCTGTAGGTACCAATCTTTTCGACCGGGCCGTCGGTGTTCCCCACAGGGAGCGCATGCGGCCCGATTTCATGCAAGGGCACGGCCATGACAGTCTTTAGCGAACTCCGCATGCGCCCGGCCACAGCTGACCGCTGGGGCTGGGACGCTTCCACCACCGCACGGCTCGTGATGGCCGGGGTTGTGATCTTTACGCTGCTGGTCGGCGCGAATCTTGCGACGCCGCTGTACCCGCTGTTGCAGGCAAAACTTGGAATCACGGCGCTCGATGTCACGGTGGCGTTCTCGGCCTACGTCCTGGCCCTCGTGGCCACACTCGTCCTGGCCGGCCACTGGTCCGATCACATCGGCCGCCGCGCCGCCCTCGTACTGGCAGTGCTGGTGGGCCTGGCCGGCGGCTTTGTCTTCGCCACCGCGGGCAACCTCGTGGCGCTCTCCGCCGGGCGCGCCCTGCAGGGCGTCGCCGTAGCGCTCGCCACCGGGGCCAGCTCGGCTGCCCTGCGCGAGCTGCTGCCCAGCCGGCCGGAGTGGGCCTCACGGTTCACGCTCCTGGCCTCCGCCGGCGGGGTGGCGGCCGGCCCCGCAATCGGCGGAATGCTGTCCCTCCTGCCGGGCCCGACGTCGACGCCGTACTACCTGCACTCGATCGTCCTCGCCGCCGTGCTGGTGCCCCTGTACCTGCTCAAGGCGCGGCCCGCCATCAGCCTGCATGCCGGTCCCCAGACCCTGCGGGTCCTGGCACCGCGGCGGCCCTCGGTCTCCAGCGACGCGCGCGGCGCCTTCTGGCTGGCGTCGTCCGTGGGCTTCCTGAGTTTCACCGTTTTTGGCTTCTGCCTCTCGCTCGCCCCCGGCTATTTCGCCCAGATTGTCCACGCCGATTCGCGACCGCTGATCGGCCTGCTGGCAGGGCTGACGCTGGGGTCCTCAGCCCTGAGCCAGCTGCTGGCCATCCGGGGACGATTTGCCGTGTCCGCCGGCCTGGCCGTCCTGGGCGTCTCCGTCCTGCTGATCGCCGCGGCCGCCGCCTGGAGCAGCCCGTGGCTGCTGATTCTGGCCAGCATCACTGCCGGCGTGGGGCAGGGCGTGGCCTTCCGGACCGTGTTCAATGACGTTGCCGGCAGGGTGGAGGCCGCGCGGCACGCCCAGATCATCAGCACCGTCTACGTGATTACGTACTT
>NZ_CAKKMM010000580.1:0-3028 GCF_918698205.1 Microbacterium sp. Bi128
CGCATGCCGGGGTGCCCAGTTTTGAGCTCGAGGAAAACGAGATCGAGATCGGCATCGGCATCCACGGCGAACCGGGACGGCACCGCATCCCGATGGAAAACGCCGACGGCATCACCGACCGGCTCCTGGATCCGGTGGTCAGCGACCTCGGCCTTGCTTCCGGGGACCAGGTGCTCCTGTTCGTCAACGGCATGGGCGGCACCCCGCAAAGCGAGCTGTACATCGTCTACCGCAGGGCCGCGCAGAAACTGGCCGAGCAGGGCGTCACCGTGGCCCGCTCCCTGGTGGGCAACTTCATCACCTCCCTCGAAATGCAGGGCTGCTCCATCACTGTCCTGCGCCTCGATGACGAGATGACAACGCTCTGGGACGCTCCAGTGCACACTCCGGCCCTTCGCTGGGGCGTCTGACCGTGGGCTTGGACGTCGGCTGGGCGGTGCGGTGGCTGACGCTTTCGGCGCAGGCCATGGCGGAACACCGGGTGGAACTGATCGAGCTGGACCGGCCCATCGGGGACTCGGACCACGGCGAGAACATGGACCGCGGCTTCAGGGCCGTGATGGACAAACTTGCCGAGGCGCCGCCGGAAACCCCGGCCGCGGCGCTGAAACTGACGGCCATGACGCTGATGTCCAAGGTTGGCGGGGCGGCCGGCCCGCTTTACGGCACGGCGTTCCTGCGGGCCGCCACGGCCCTGGGTGAGAGCTCCGACGTCGACGCCGCCACCCTCGCCGCCGCGCTGCAGGCCGCCCGCGACGGGATCGTCGCCCGCGGCAAGGCCGAATCCGGCGACAAGACCATGGTGGACGCCTGGACTCCCGCGATCGAGGCGGCCGCCGCAGCGGCTGGCGACGGCGACGGGGACGTCAGAAAGGTGCTGCTTGCCGCGGCGGAAGCCGCCGAAGCCGGCGCCGTGTCCACGGATCCGATGCTCGCCCGCAAGGGCCGGGCCAGCTACCTGGGGGAGCGCAGCATCGGCCACCGCGACCCCGGAGCGGTCTCCAGCGCGCTGATTCTGCGCGCCGCGGCCGGAGCGGCCGAATGACAGTCCGGCTGGTGGTCGTCTCGCACAGCTCCAAGATCGCGGACGGCGCCGTCGAACTCGCCGCGCAGATGGCTCCCGACGTCCTGATCCTCCCCGCCGGCGGCACCGACGACGGCCGCATCGGCACGAGCCTGGACAAGGTCATGGCGGCCCTGGAGCAGGCTGCCGGTGACGGTGTGGTGGTGCTCGCCGACCTCGGCTCCGCGGTGATGACGGCCGAGTCCGCTGCGGAGTTTGCAGCCGATCCAGGCTCGGTGCTGATTGCTGACGCGCCCATCGTCGAAGGACTCGTCGCGGCCGCGGTGGCTGCCCAGGCAGGGGCCGAAGCGGCAGCGGTGAAGGACGCGGCCGAGGCCGTCTACCGGCCCCCCGCCCATCCCGCGGAGGCGGGGCATGTGCACCAGCAGCCGCCGGACGCCACCGGGGACTTTGTGCTCGTCAACCATACCGGCATGCATGCCCGGCCGGCAGCGAAGATCGCCGGAGGCCTGTCCGCCATGGACGCCGAGGTGACCGTGAACGGCGCCGATGGCGCCTCCATGACCGAGCTCATGATGCTTGCCGCCGGCAAGGGAACCGTCCTGCACGTGGAGGCCAGCGGCCCGGACGCCGCCAAGGCTGTCGACTACCTTGAACGCCTGGTCGGCTCGGGGTTCGGAGAACCGTAAGCGCTAGGGTGCCTGGCGGAGGCCGGCCGCGTCGAGCACCACGCTGGCGGTGATGAAGGTTCCGCACTGCTCACCAAACGGGTGTGCCGCCCGGGGCGTGAACGCCGCGGTCCTGGCCGGCAGCGGGTTCCCGGCGGTGTCCGTGCCCGTGGCCGTCACCTCGATCCGGCTGGCGCTCAGCGTCTCCATCATCAGCATTCCGGTCAGGGTGCCGTCGGGCGAAGAAGTGGCCGAGCAGACGCAGTCGCCGCCGTAGGGGCCCGGCTCGCAGCCTTGGTCCACGGCCGTGCTCCCGGGAACCAGTTCGAGGTCCGCCTCCTTGCAGCGGCCGTCCTGGCACGCGGCCAGATGGATGGTCCGCACTGACGGGGCGTACTCCCGGTCCACCGTGAGCGACACAACGGGCGCCTGGGCGATCGCCGGGCAGGCGGCCTCCGGCCGGCACGCGACAGCCACGACTGCGGTGAGGACCAGCACGGCCGCGGCCGCCAGCTTGCGCATGCTCCAGCGTAGATCCTCAGCCCGGGAGCCGGAAGCCGCCCTGGTGCAGTTCGGCGAGGCCGTCGCCCAGCAGCCCTGCCATCGCCCGTTCCAGCTGCTCGGGGGCCGCGTTGAGCCGGTGCAGGGCCGCGAGCGGAATGCCGATGCCCTGCGGTTCGAAGCCCAGGTCCGCGGGAGCCTGGTGGAACAGGACCGGCGCCACGGGCTCCTCGGCTGCCCGCAGGACGGCCATCACGGCGCCGCGTACCTGCCGGTCCGTGCCGTGCCAGGCCTGTCCCTTGGGCGTGTACGTCGGCGCCGGCTCCCCGGCCGCCAGCCAGGCGCAGGACTCCCGGACAGGGCACTGGCCGCACTTGGGGGTCCGCGCAGTGCAGACCAGGGCGCCGAGTTCCATGACGGCGGCGTTCCAGCGCACCGAGGCGCCGGGGCGTTCCGGAAGCAGCGATGCCGCCAGCCGCATTTCGGCGGCGGTCAGGGCCTGCGCCGGCAGGGCAGAGCCGGTGACCAGCCGCGCGTGGACCCGGCGGATGTTCGTGTCCACCACCGTTTCGCGGCATCCGTAGGCGAACGCGGCGACGGCCGCGGCCGTGTAGCTGCCCACGCCCGGCAGGTCCAGGAGCTCGGTGTAGGTGCCGGGGACGGCCCCGCCGTGGCTGTCCCTGATGGCGACGGCGGCAGCATGAAGGCGCAGGGCGCGCCGGGGATATCCCAGCCGGCCCCAGGACCGGACGGCCTCCCCGGCGGGTTCGCCGGCCAGATCTGCCGGTTCCGGCCAGCGGCGCAGCCACTCCTCCCAGACCGGCAGGACCCGGAC
>NZ_CAKKMM010000581.1:0-3025 GCF_918698205.1 Microbacterium sp. Bi128
CGACGGCTGAGTCCCGCCACCTCGTGTGCCTTCGACATCCCGGCCGACCACCAGGTGGACCCCCGCCTGCTGATCACCCGGCTCGCCGGCGTGCTCGGTGCGGAAGGCGGCAGCTTCGTCCGGCGGCGCGCGGCAGGCCTGCTGTGGCAGGACGGACAGGTGGCAGGTGTGCGGTTGGCCGGCGGCGGTACCGTGCGGGCTGCCGAGACTGTGGTCGCCAACGGGCTCGGCGCCGCCGCGCTCGAGGAGCTACCGGCCGGGCTGGTGCTGCCGCTGCGGCCCGTCTACGGCGACATCCTCCGGCTCCGCGTGCCTCCGCATCTGCAACCGCTGCTCACGGCCACCGTGCGGGGCATGGTGCGCGGCATCCCTGTGTACAGCGTCCCCCGCCAGGACGGCACCGTGGTGATCGGGGCCACCCAGCGGGAGGATGGACCGTCGGATCCGCACGCAGTTTCCGCCGGCGGCATTTACCAGCTGCTGCGGGATGCCCAGCAGCTGGTGCCTGCGGTCGCCGAGCTGGAGCTTTTGGAAGCCACGGCGCGGGCGCGGCCCGGAACCCCGGACAATGCCCCGCTGCTGGGGCGGGTCGCACAAGCGGACGGCGGCGACGTCCCGGGACTCATCATCGCCACAGGATTCTTCCGGCACGGCGTCCTGCTGACCCCCGCCGCTGCCGCCGTGTGCCGGCAACTCATGGATTTCACGCCGGACCCGCGCTGGGCCGGGTTCCGCCCCGACCGTTTTTCCCGCATCCCGGTTACGTCCGGGGACAGCCCCAAGAAGGAAGCAGCATGAACATCCGACTTAACGGAACGGATCAGAGCGTCGCCGACGGCGCCTCCGTCTCCACACTCGTCAGCCAGCTCACTGGCCGGAGCATCGGCCCCGACGGCCGCGCCGCCGACGGGCGGAAGCTCGGTGTCGCCGTCGCCCGCAACGCCGAAGTGGTGCCGCGCAGCCAGTGGCACGCCACGGCGCTCGCCGACGGCGACGACGTCGAACTTGTCACGGCAGTCCAGGGAGGATGACCAGCATGAACGAGACGACGTTCGCAGGAACACAGGCCGTCCCCATGACCGGTGCGGTGGCCGATCCGTTCGTGGTCGACGGCGTAAGGCTCGGCTCCCGCCTCATCATGGGAACCGGCGGCGCGCCGAGCCTGGACGGGCTCGGGGCGGCGCTGGTGGCGTCCGGGACGGAGCTGACCACGGTGGCGATGCGCCGCTATTCGCCGGCGGAGACGGGCTCGCTGTTCCAGCTGCTCGAGGACCATCAGATCCGGGTACTGCCCAACACGGCAGGCTGCTTCACCGCCAAGGACGCAGTCCTCACCGCCGAGCTGGCGCGGGAGGCCCTGGAAACGGACTGGGTCAAGCTCGAAGTCATTGCCGACGAGCACACACTGCTGCCGGACGCCGTCGAACTCGTGGACGCAACCGAACAGCTCGTGGCCCGAGGCTTCAAGGTCTTCGCCTACACGAACGACGACCCCGTGCTTGCCCTCCGGCTCGAAAACCTCGGCGCGACGGCCGTGATGCCGTTGGGCGCCCCGATCGGCACCGGACTGGGCATCCTGAACCCGCACAACATCGAGCTGATCGTCTCGCGCGCGTCCGTGCCCGTGGTGCTGGATGCCGGGATCGGCACGGCCTCGGACGCTGCCCTGGCGATGGAACTCGGCTGCGACGCCGTGCTGTTGGCTACGGCGGTGACCCGTGCGCAGAATCCGGTGCTCATGGGCGAGGCCTTCAAACATGCCGTCATCGCCGGCAGGCTGGCGAAAGCGGCCGGCAGGATCCCGCGGCGGGAACACGCACTGGCGTCCTCGGCAATGGAAGGCCGGGCCGAGTTCCTCTAACGCCCGCTCGGCCGGCGGGGCTGATCTGGTTGCGCCGGCCGGACCTCCTTATCACCCTTGCTCTTGATGACGCGCCGGCGCGATCATCGGTAGGCCCGGCCCGGTCCGGCCCGGCCGGGTCGACGTGCGGCGGGGACGAACCGGGTATGCCGTCGGTCCGCATCCGGATGGTCCACAGTCCTCGTGGATCACGTGGTTGTGCGAGTACGCAGGGTCCCATTAGCGCGCTGGTGAAACTTTCACGAAGAATGGCGTTGCCACTTCTTTGCCTTTCCAGCTGCCCTTTTCGAGGTCAGGTGCCATCCCTTGCAGCCTCCGCATGGGTATACGCTCGCGGGCAACTTGCCCCCAGATGACGAGCCCTGCCGGATGATTTCCTTGAGCGCGCGGTTCGCGTGCCAGGGGGTGGAGTAGGTGATCTTGGTGCAGCTTGCCATCGAGCGAAACCCTTCTTGAAAGAGTACGCGCGTGGCTCATATCCACACTTGAGCGCCACCTAACAGTGGCGTCCCAGGTTCCACATGATTGTGTCGTTCAAGGCACAAACTATCGCAGCCCTAACTGCGTTGCAACCGTGAGTCTTCGGCGCAAGATTCTCTGAGGAATAACCACCGCTCCCAGAGCTCTCATTATCGACCTGTCCCGTTGTCCAGCCCAGTGGTTCCGGCGCGGAACTACTACGTGATTGCGTGGGCTTCGCCCCCGGACGCGGAGAGATTCGGCCGGTGTCCAGGACCTGGCCCTCGCCGCCGAGGACGACGGGGATCATGTCGAAGTCGCAGCCGATATTGCGCGCGGTGGAGGCGGTGACGTGTCGGCGGGACTAGCCGTAGGCGCCGCGGGGCGCTACTGGTGGGGGCGGAAGTATCTGTTCCACCCGGCCGTCCGGGCCGCTGCCGTTCGAGCCACGCGGTCACCCTGCCGTCAGGGCGTCTGTCACGCGGCGGCCACGGGGTCACTCCAGGCGGAAGTAGGTGTTCCGGCGGGGTGTCTGGGCTGGGTCGAGGTGGGGTGGCGGGATGAACCAGGGTATGCCGGTGCGCATCTGGATGCTCCAGTGTTCCTTGTGGATCACGTGGTGGTGATAGGAGCAGAGCAGGGTTCCGTTGCCGGTTCCGGTGGTTCCGCCGCGGGACCAGTAGGTGATGTGGTGGGCCTCGCACC
>NZ_CAKKMM010000582.1:0-3006 GCF_918698205.1 Microbacterium sp. Bi128
GCTACTCGGTTGCCCCCGCGCACCGGGGTCGCGGGATCGCCACCAGCGCGTTAAAGGCACTGACCGCGTTCGCTTGGACCATCCCCACTCTGCACCGGATCGAGCTGTACATCGAGACGTGGAACAGCAACTCAAGTCGCGTTGCCGAGGCGTCTGGTTTCCAGCGGGAGGGCCTGCTCCGCAGTCACCAGGAGATTGGTAACACCCGGCGCGACATGCTGCTCTATGCGACAACGCGACCTTAACGGCATCTCGCCTGGTGTTTGTATTCTGCTCAGCCGGAGCTTTCGCCGGGGCGGTGCGCAGGCACATTCCGGACTATCTGCTGCCCGTCGACGTGGGCCGCGGGTGGTGAAGTGCTTCCCCGACCGCGCGGAGGAATAGCGCTCAGCGCCTCGTCTCGTACCTGGTCAGGACCACGCCGCCGGGAAACGTCCGCGTCTCCACCAGATTCAGGCTCACCCAGCTATCGAGCGAGGTGAAGAACGGAGTGCCGCCGCCCACCACGACCGGATGGGTGACCAGCGCGTATTCGTCGATCAGCCCGGCCCACATGGCCGCCCCGGCGAGCGTTGCGCCGCCGACGCTCATCGGGCCGCCGTCGCCGGCCTTGAGCCGGGTGATCTCGGCGATCGCGTCGCCGGTGATCAGTCGGGTGTTCCAGTCGACGTTGTCGATCGTCGAGGAGAACACCACCTTCGGCGTGTCCCGCCAGTTCCGCGCGAACTCGATCTCCGCCGGGGTGGCGTTGGGCTGCTGGTCGCCGCTCGGCCAGTAGGAGCTCATGATCTCCCAGAGCTTGCGGCCGTACAGTGACAGGCTGCTAGCCCGCTCCTGGTCGAGCCAGAACTGGAACAGTTCGTCGCTCGGCGCGCTCCAGCCGATGTCGTCGCCGGCCGCGGCGATGTAGCCGTCCAGGGTCAGATTCATGCCGTAGATCAGTTTCCGCACGGCGCCAGCCTTCCGTCTTGTCGTGGTCGAGGGCATCATTGAACTCTGTCGTCCCGCATATGATCGGCAGCATCCTGTCCCTCTTGGAGCCACCGTAACCGCCCATGGTCTGGATGCCATAGCCTTCGGTCCACGTTTCAACTGAGCTGCCCGGTGAGGGTCGGCTTACGGACACGTTGCGGAGCGTCGAAACCGGTCTTGACGTGTCCCGGTCAACGATTCTTCACTGGACACCTCCAGTCATCCGGCGCTTCATGTAAGAGCTAACGAAAGCCGGGGTAGCCCATTCTCACGTCTGTATATGGCGCACGAATCCTGATCGCCGTCCTATGCGGTCAAATATCTGCGTATCAGGACCAGCCAGGTACGTCTGGTGAGGGCGCGAATGAATCGGGAAGTTCCGTGACTTGGTAGAAGCGTTCGGTCTCAGGTTTCCTGTACTTGCTCACGCGGACTGTTTCTAGAGACGGACAGTTCTCCAAGACGTTGAGTGTGCCGTCTTCGGGGAGCACCCCGAAGAGCTCAATGTGCGCCAGAACCGGTAACTCCGTTAGCGGGGCCAGCGATTGAACGATTGTTTTCTTCCCAGATGCGTCCCAACTAGGCAGTGTGCTGAGTCTGATCGTTCTTAGACGTTGCAGTTGACTGAGCGGGCCGAGGTCCGACACGTTAGGCAAGTGCATGATGCTTAGATAATCGAGCCGGCCCAGACCTCCCAAGGACGCCAGGCCCATATCCGGATATGTTGCAATGATAAGGGTCTTCAGATTGACGAATTCCGATAAGCCCGCC
The DNA here is from genome assembly GCF_918698205.1 of Microbacterium sp. Bi128. NCBI lineage: Bacteria > Bacillati > Actinomycetota > Actinomycetes > Micrococcales > Microbacteriaceae > Microbacterium > Microbacterium sp. Bi128. The sequence goes on from NZ_CAKKMM010000582.1 coordinate 1,744, forward strand.
AGGGACTTGTATTTGCAGTGCCACACCCGCAGAGCAGTCACTTCAGCTGGGGCCGGATGCGCAGGCAGTGACCGAGCATCGTCTCTCATGAAGTCAGCGATCATCCTGCCACCGTAGTGGAAATATTAGGAAAGCGGCCGGTGAGGGACCGGCTTACGGGCGGTTGCCCAGTATCCGCGCTCGTGTAGACGCCCTTGCTTGGGCAGCAGGCGCAGACTTCCCTTGAAGATGCCTTTGGTATCGGCTTAACTGTTGGCAAAGGGGCGGGAGGCACTTACAAATGACGAGCTCCAGCGCTGAGACTGAATCACAGATGAGGTCCCGAACATGGACATGCTGAACGGCGAGGAGATCGCCGAGGCCAGGCTGACCGACTGGCGCAAGTTGGCCCAGGGACTCCATGCCCGCTACCTGGTCGACGACTTCGGCACCGGTGCACGGTTCGTTACCGCGGTAGGCGAGGCGGGCGATGCGCTCGGACACCACCCGAGCGTGTCGATCGGCAAGGGGTACGTCGACCTCAAGATGGTCAGCGCCGACGCCATCTACCGCGACGACGAGGGCACCGAGCACGTCGTCGAATGGGTAACCCAGCAGGACGTCGACCTCGCGCGACGGATCTCCGAGATCGCCGCCGACCACGAGGTCGACGCCGACCCGGCCTCGGTCAGCGTCATCGAGCTCGGTCTCGATACGGCCCACTCCGCGACCATCGCCCCAGTGTGGGCCGCCCTGTTGACCGGGAACGCCGAGGCCCAGGGTCACGGGTCGCCCAGCGACGAGATCAGGGACGCCACAGGGCGTGTACCGAACCTGTGGTTTGGGGACGCCGGTGAGACCCCGAGTCAGCGGTTCCACATCGAGATCTATGTGGCGCCCGAAGTGGCCGAGCAACGAATCGCCGCTGCCGTCTCCGCGGGCGGGACTGTCGTCGATGACACCGGCGCGCCGTCGCTCACCGTGATCGCCGACCAGGACGGCAACACAGGAGTCCTATGCGTCGCTGAGTCCCCCGCGACGAGAGCTACCTCCTGACTTTCTTCAACTCGTTCCCGAGACAACCCCTGAGGTGGGCGTGATGACTTCGCACGTGATCAAGCCGCTCACCGCCGAGACCTTCCCGGCGTGGCTGGCGCTCGCGCAGAAGCACAACGGGGTCTGGGGTGGGTGTTACTGCTCGTATTTCCACGACGACACGGAGCGCACCGTCAAGAGCGAGTACGACGGGCCGACGTTCAAGCAGAGACTCATGGCGGAGGGCGT
>NZ_CAKKMM010000583.1:0-3006 GCF_918698205.1 Microbacterium sp. Bi128
CTGTGCCGAGCCACGAGGTGACGGCAACCAGCAGGCCAGCGCCCAGCAGGGAGCAGGTTGCCACGGTAAGCAGGCCGGTGGCGATGAGGCGCCGGCCGCCGTCAGTTTCCGCGGGCAGCAGCGTCAGTGTGGCAGGCCCGACGCCGAGCATCCCCAGTTGCACGGTCAGGAGCGCGGCTGCGACCACCGCGGACCCCAGGCCTATTTGCTCCGGCGGGAGCACGAGGGCCGCGAGTGCCCAGAACAGGAAGCCCGTCACCATGGGGGCAATCCTCGCGGCGGCCAGCCAGGCCGCGTTCCCGCCGACCGAGATCGGTTTGTGGGCCGGCCGCAGGAGCTCGCCGGCCATGGCGCGGTAGTTGTAGAGCAGGAAGCCCATCCAGTACGGCAGGAAGCGGGGTGCCCGGACCAGGGACATGCCAACCCCCCGCACGGTGGCCAGCAGTGGCAGCATCACGAGCCAGCCGGCGCGGCCCGTGTGCTTACGGACGGTCCGGGCCATCCCGGCCCCGTCCTGGAGCCATTGGTCGCGGGCGTAGTCGAACGTGTCGTCAAACCGGTGCCTGACCACCACGGAGTCGGAGACGCCGAGCTTGAACCCGGCCTGCTCCAGCCGGATTCTCAGCTCCACATCCTCCCCGGAGCGGAAGTCGTCGTCGAACCCGACGTCGAGCAGCACGTCGCGGCGCATCAGCGTGGCGCTGACGCCAAACCACTTGCGCACCCGGCTGTGGTTGTGGTGCCAGGCCAGCGCAGCCCCCCAATAGCCGGGGCCGTCGGCTTCGCTGGCCAGCCCGAATTGCAGGCCGTCGTAGCCGCCGGCCGCGAATTCGGTCAGCAGCCGGGACAGGCTCTTCGGCGGAAGGACGACGTCGGCGTCGATCAGGGCGACAACGTCGCCGGTGGCACTGCGGGCGCCGAGCATCCGTGCGGCAGGCAGGCCGCGTCCTTCATCGGAGATGACAGTCGCCCCGCAGTCGCGGGCGATTTCGACAGTGTCATCCGTCGAGCAGCCATCGACCACGATCATCTCGTACGGGTGTTGGCTGCGGATCGACTCCAGGCACTCGCCCAGCCAGGCTGCGGCATTGCGCGCCGGAACAACAACCGACACCTTCAGATCGCTCACGTGGCCTCGCCTCACTCATCCAGTTTTGAACGAACCAGATTCGCGATGAAGTCAGAGGCCTGGTCCGCTGACCAAGCGGCGGGAAGCCGGAGCAGCCAGCAGGGAACGTCCTCCAGGGCCCGGCGCACCACGGCCGCCTTCTGGCCAAAATGCTCCTCCAGCGGGACCAGGCTGGTGGCGCCGAGGGCCTCGACAAGGCGCCGCGAGACCATGGGCAGTTCCGAATGGAAGTTGCCGACGACCCGGTAGGTCATCCACTCGGCGCTGCGTGCTTCCAGCCGCGCGTCCGCGCCGTCGAAGCGCTCGAGGAAGATGGCCAGCTGTGCCGGCGCCGCGGACGAGATCCGTTGCGCTCCGAAAACATGCTCCGGCTGCACCATGCGGTGTTCGGGGGACCAGCGCCGGGTGAATGCGGCTGTTTTCGGATAGCGGACAATGACCGGATGGACCGCCGTGGCCAGATGGGCGACAGGAGTCGTCAGCCATCCGGGGGCCAGGGGCTTGCGGGTTCCCCGGAACATGTCCGGGTAGATGGCGCGGTGGTGGGGTTTGATGAACATCGGTTTGGCGTAGCCCATGAGCATTCCGCCGGCGCCCATGAAGGCCCAGTCGTCGGCCATGAACCGCACATCGGGCATGGCCACCAGCTTCGCCACCGTACTGGTCTTTCCAACACCTCCCCAGGCCGGCAGGAGAACCCCGGAGCCGCGGAAGTCCACCACGGCAGCATGGATCATTGCCGTCTCCTCCTGGACACACAGCCGGTCCAGCAGCGGAATCACAGAGGTCAGGAGCTCACCGGCGCCTTCGACCCGGTACCCGTCCTTTGTTTCGATGATCTGGACGCGGTCCGCCGGAATATAGAGGGACTCCCCGGTGAACCGGTAGGCATCCTCCGCGTGCGACTGGCTGGAAACCGGCGATATCTTGGCGCCGATGGTGATCCGCCGCGGCGCGGTGGAATTCCCCAGGAACGGGGCGAGCATATCCCGCAGTTGCGGTTCCCCTGGTGTGCCCGCCTCCACGTCGATGCCCACGATCCCGTGGACATCGAAGGAGGCTCCGGCAGAGGCGCCAATGGGCTGTTTCACGTCGCGCTCAGGTTGGCTCATGATCCAAGCTTTCTGGGGTCGGGTTCCTGCGGTCAGGTGGTTCCGGGTGCAGGGCCTGCACCGGGCGGTCTACGGGGAAGGGCGCAGCGCGGTTCATTTGACTTCCCGCCACGGCTCTTCCGGCGTCACAACAGCCGCTTTGTCCGGCGACGGCGCCGCAGGCAGCCGGCGGCCGCGCACATAGCCGGTCGCGGTGGCCGCGAGCACGGCGATGATGGCCGCTGCCCGGCCGAGCCCGGCACGGTCCCCGCCGCCGAGCCAGCCGCGGATTCCGGCGAATACTGCACGAGGCAGGACCTGCCGGACATAGCGCCGTTCGGGACCGAGTGCCCGTTTGTGGCCGACGACCCTGCTGACCTGCGCCTTGGAAATCCCTTCGCCCCAGGAACGGGCCAGCATGTAGCGCAGGGTGCCGCGCTCGGCCGGAACGTGGTGGTGCACCAGGGCCGCGGGCTCATAGACCACCCGGGATCCGGGAGCTCCGATCACCGCGCGGATGCATAGTTCGGTCTCTTCGCAGCCCAGCGGGACGGCGTCCTGACGGCCCAGGGTTGTGTTGAAACCGCCGACCCGTTCCAGGACGCTGGCGCGGAAGGACATGTTCGCGCCAATGACGTTGCGGACTTCGGCGGCGACTTTGGGCATTCCCCGGTACGTGCAGCCGACAATCCAGTCGAGCTCGTTGGCGAAGTAGCCCGGCCGTCCGGCTTCCCAGAGCGGTTCCACCCGGCCGCCGACCGCCAGAACGTCGGGATCGTCGTACAT
>NZ_CAKKMM010000584.1:0-3000 GCF_918698205.1 Microbacterium sp. Bi128
GCACTGTGTGGGTCTGGTTTCGTCGGCGTTGAGGCGCATAGCGTTGTGCTGCCGTCTGATTCGGCGGGAGCATCCGGAACAACATCGCCTACGGCCGCCTGAGCCTCGCACATTGACCCTGGATTATGCAGGCAGAGCTAGTTCCTTCTCTCCGTCGATTAGGGCGTCGCCATCTTGCTGGGATGGCCGCATTGCCGCGACTGCGCCGCCTGCCACCAGGACTACGACGCCGACGCCCATGTACAGCATGGACGCTGTCCAGTGCGCGTCGAGCAGGGCTCCGGTGATGAGCGGAGCGACGATGGCACCAACGCGGCCTATCCCGATGGCCCAGCCCACGCCGGTGCTCCGGACGGAAGCGCCATAGAGCGCCGGGGTAATTGTGTACATGCCCGCGATGCAGCCGTTGATGAGCATGCCGACAACGCCGCCCGCGACGAAGGCGAGGACCAGCATACCCGCGGTGGAAATGAACATCACCATGGTGGCCGCCGACAGGACGGCGAAGATGACCATCACCTTCCGGCTGTTCCAGCGGATGGTCAGCAGTCCATAGAGCAACGACCCGAAGGTGCCGCCTAAGGTCAGCATCAGCCCGCCGACGACTCCCTGGCTTTCGGTCATGCCGGCCGTGACGAGGAGCCGCGGGGTCCAGCTGTTCACGAAGTAGAAACCGAACATGGTGGCAAAGAAGGCAAGCCAGACGAGCCAGGTGGAGCGGCGGTTGCCGGCTGTGAACAGTTCGGAGACCTTGTTCCTGCGATCATTCTTGGCCGCCACTGCGGGCAGTTCGGTGACGGCGGGCTGTCCGATCTTGCGTGCGATCCTGTTCAGGCGGTCCAAGACATTGCGGGGACGCCGGTTAGCGAGGAAGTCCACAGACTCGGGCAGAAGGACAGCGAGCAGTACGAAGACGGCGGCAGTGCAGATGCCGCCGAATAGAAACACAGAACGCCAGCCGAAGCTGGCCTGCAGAGTCACCGCCGCTGCGCCGCCGAGCGTTGCCCCGATGCCATATCCCGCGGTGTAGATGCTGATGGCCAGCCCGCGCCAGCGCTTGGAGGAGTACTCGCTGGCGATGACATTTGTGCAGGCGAGTATCCCGCCGATACCGAGGCCCGTGACCACGCGCCAAATCCCGAGTTCCACGGCAGAGTGCGCTACGGAGGCCAGCAGCATCCCGGCAGTTGCGAGACCGACCGAAATCAGGACCATGGGCCGGCGCCCGATGACATCGGCAAAGGGCGCGAGGCCCAGCGAGCCGATGGCCATCCCGACCAGTCCGGCGCTTAGCAGGATACCCAGTTCGGCGCCGCTAAGGCCGAAGTCCCGGGTCACGCTGTTGGCGGTGAAGGCCATGGCCAGCACATCGAAGCCATCGAGGGCGTTGAGGACGATGCACAGGCCCACGATCAGCCATTGATACAGAGACATACGGGACGCGTCGATGCGTTCTTGAAGTTGCATGGGACTACTTTCTAGAGGCCACGGACGGTCCGGGCAGATGCTGAAACTGAGGTGCAGAAGATCTGGTGGCTCTTCTGGAGGCGGAGGCCGGGCCTCGTCGTTGAAGGCTGGCAGCCGGGAAACTATCTATACTGATAGGTAAATGTGGCGCGGGACACAGCATAACTATGAACGTAGTTAGTTGACAAGGGGTTTAATGGAGGCGGCGCCCGGCCCTGCCGCAAGGCATCGGCAGCAGGGCGCCCTGACGGAGAGGATCGGTGACGGGTGAGTTTGCGTTATGCCCTGCTTGCGCTGCTGACGTCTCAGCCCCTCACGGGCTATGACGTTTTCAAGCACTTTGAACAATCCGTCGGCTACGTCTGGCACGCACCGGACTCGCAGATCTATCCCGAACTCCGGCGAATGGAAAAGGATGGCCTGCTGAGCGGAGTGGAAGAGCCCTGGGGCAAGAAAGGCAAAAAGAAGCGCTATCACATCACTCCGGAAGGAGTCGAGGCTTTCCGGGCATGGATGAATACCACCCTGGACTACGCCCGGGAGCGTGACCCGATCCATCTTAAGGCGGCCTACCTTGAGTGGGCCGACCCCGAAGCCGCGCGAGCGCAGATGCGCGCCCATATTGCCTATCACTCCTCCCGCGCGCAGCAATGGCAGGACATGGTTGCCGCCTTGGAAGACCGGAGCAACCCCACGCTTGCGCGCCGCCTCGAGGCCGCGCCTGAGGAGGACCGGGCCAAGATTGCCGGCTACAAAATCTTCACCTATGAAGGCATGATCGAACGCGCCAAAGGGGAGATCGAGTGGGCCAGGCGCGGCCTGGAACTGATAGACAAGCTCGAGTCTTGAGTGCCGAAAGGCCCGGACGCCCGCCCGGGTGTCCGGGCCTTTTGCCGTCCCCTTCTGCGGTTCGCTTATGGGGGCAGCTGGGGGGCCTTGCCACTATCTATCAACATAGTTATGCTGTGATCCAAGCCACTACCTATGAGCATAGGTATACCGTGAGGGGAAGGATCGATCATGACCGCGCTGATGCAGTCCATGAGCTCTACAACGAACAAAGTGCTTGGTTATCCGCTTAACGCCTGGTATGTCGCCGCGTGGGACCACGAGGTAACCCGCAAGCCGATGTCGCGCCGGATTGCGGACCGCCCGCTCGCCCTGTACCGCACCGAGGATGGCAAGGCAGTGGTGCTGGCGGACGCCTGCTGGCACCGCCTAGCCCCGCTGTCCATGGGCAAGACCCTCGGCAAGGACCAAATCCAGTGCCCGTACCACGGCATTATCTACAACTCCGCCGGCCGCTGTGTCTCCATGCCCGCCCAGGAAACCATTAATCCCAGCGCCACCGTACCGTCTTTCCCCGTGATCGAGCGCTACCGCTATGTGTGGGTGTGGCTGGGGGATGCCACCCTCGCGGATCCGGCCCTTATCCCGGACATGCACCAAATGAGCTCGGATGATTGGGCCGGTGATGGCGAGACCATTTTGGCGCCGTGCAACTACCAGCTCGTTCTGGACAACCTGATGGAC
>NZ_CAKKMM010000585.1:0-3000 GCF_918698205.1 Microbacterium sp. Bi128
CGAGCGCACCGAGGGTCCCGCGGTCACGACGGACGCCGAGCTATGGGTGGACCCCGAGGTGTGGCGCAGGGTCGTCCGTCACGTCGGCGAGGCCTCGGCCCTGCTGCATGCGGCCGCGCGGCCGCCGCGCACGCCGGGCACCCGCCCGGTCTCGATGACCGCCGTGCTGTTCCCCCTTCGGCGGAAGCGATGAGCGGCGCTCCCCCGGCCGACGCGCGTGCCACACGACCGCACGGGCCCGGGCCCCTGGCATCCACCCCCTTCCGCTGGCTCCTCGCCGCGCGCACGACCGCGATCGTGGGCAACGCCGTAGCCCCGATCGCCCTTGCGTTCGCCGTGCTGGACCTGACCGGGTCCGCCGCCGACCTGGGGCTGGTCGTCGCCGCACGCTCGATCGCCAACGTCGCAGTGCTGCTCTTCGGCGGCGTCATCGCCGACCGTCTCCCCCGCAACGTCCTGCTCGTCGGGACGTCGCTGGCCGCGGCCGCCACCCAGGGCACGATCGCCGCGCTCGTCCTCACCGGAACCGCCGGCATCCCCGCCCTCGTCGCGCTCGGGGTGATCAACGGTGCGGTGGCCGCGGTGAGCCTCCCGGCGGCGGCGGCTCTCGTGCCCGACACGGTACCCGCGGCGCAGCTGCGCCCCGCGAACGCGCTGCTGCGGCTCGGCCTGAACGCGGGCAGCATCGTGGGCGCATCCGCGGGAGCGGGCGTCATCGCCCTCATCGGACCGGGGTGGGGGCTCGCGATCGACGCCGCCGCCTTCGCCGTCGCCGCGCTGCTGTACGCGCGCCTGCGGCTGCCCGCGGTCCCGGCGGCGGCGGCGGCGGCGGAGCGGACGTCCGTGCTGTCCGACCTGCGCGAGGGCTGGCGCGAGTTCTCGAGTCGACGGTGGATCTGGATCGTGGTGCTGCAGTTCGCCGTCCTCAACGCGGCGTTCACGGGCGCGACGGTGGTGCTCGGTCCGCTCGTGGCCGACGAGTCGCTCGGGCGCGGCGCGTGGGGCCTCGTCGTCGCGGCGCAGACCGCCGGGTTCGCCCTGGGTGCCGTGCTCGCCTTGCGCTGGCGACCGCGACGAGCTCTCGGCATCGGCGTGGCGGGCATGGCGGTCGCCGCGCTGCCCGTCGCCGCCCTGGCCGCGGCCCCCGCGCTCGCGGTGCTCGTGGGGGCGTTCGCCCTCGGCGGGCTGGCGATGGAGGTGTTCGCGATCGCGTGGGACCAATCGCTGCAGTCCCACGTGCCCCGCGAGGCGCTGTCGCGCGTCTACTCCTACGACATGGTGGGCTCCTTCATCGCGGTGCCGCTCGGTGAGATCGCGGTCGGCCCGCTCGCTCACGCCGTCGGCACGACCCCCGTGCTGCTGGGCTGCGCGGCGGTCATCCTGGTGGCCACCGCGTGCGCCGCCGCATCGCGAAGCGTGTGGGGCATCCGGGCGGTGTAACGCCCGACGCCGCGGACGGCAACACCCCCGTCCGACTCCCGCGCAGGTCTAGCCTGGAGCGCATGTCTCAGCAGAGCGACCACACCGCGGTGGACGACAGCAGCACCGACCGCCGCTTCTTCGGGCAGCCGTGGGCACTCGCTCACATCTTCGGCGTGGAGATGTGGGAGCGCTTCAGCTTCTACGGCATGCAGGCGATCCTGCTCATCTACATGTACCACTCGGTCGCCGAGGGCGGCCTCGGCATCGACCAGACCGTCGCGACCGGGATCGTCGGCGCCTACGGAGGGTCGGTGTACCTCGCCACGATCCTCGGGGCATGGGTGGCCGACCGCCTGCTCGGCTCCGAGCGCGTCCTGTTCTACAGCGCGATCGTGATCATGGCCGGGCACATCGCGCTCGCGATCCTGCCGGGCATGTGGGGCCTCGGTGTGGGTCTCGTCCTCGTCGCGATCGGATCGGGCGGCCTCAAGGCCAATGCGACCTCGGTGGTCGGGACCCTCTACGCGCCGGACGACGCGCGCCGCGACGCCGGGTTCTCGCTGTTCTACCTCGGCATCAATCTCGGCGCGTTCATCGGCCCGATCGTGACCGGCGCGCTGCAGTCCTCGGTGGGGTTCCACTGGGGCTTCGGCGCCGCCGCCGTCGGCATGGCCGCGGGCCTGGTGCAGTACTCGTTCGGTCGGCGGGCGCTGCCGGCCGCGTCGCGCGCGGTACCCAATCCGCTGCCTGCCTCGCGCCGCGGGCTCGTCGTCGGTGCCGCGGCCGCCGCGATCGTCGTGGTCGCGGTGCTCGTGCTGCTGGGCGTCATCCGCGCCGACAACCTCGCCGGCATCGTGATCCTCGTGGTCGTCGCCGCCTCGATCGCGTACTTCGCGGTCATCGTCTCGTCGCCCGCCATCACCGCCACCGAGCGCTCCCGCGTGATCGGCTTCATCCCTCTGTTCGTGGTCAACGTGGGTTTCTGGTCGCTGTACCAGCAGCAGTTCACGGTGCTGACGATCTACTCGGACGAACGACTCAACCGCGACATCTTCGGTTGGGAGATGCCGATCTCGTGGGTCAACTCGATCAACCCGATCTTCGTCATCATCCTCTCGGGGGTGTTCGCCGCGATCTGGACGCGGCTCGGCTCCCGCCAGCCCGGGGCGCCGGTGAAGTTCGGTGTCGGCGCGATCGTGATGGGGGCCGCGTTCCTGCTGTTCCTGCCGTTCGCCAACGGGCCCGCGAACGCCACGCCGCTCATCGCGATCGTCGGCATCCTGCTCGTCTTCACGATCGCCGAGCTGTTCATCTCGCCGCCCGGCCTGTCGGTGTCGACCAAGCTCGCGCCCGCGCGATTCCACACGCAGATGGTCGCGCTGTACTTCCTGTCGGTGGCGCTCGGCACCTCGATCGCCGGATGGCTCGCCGGCTTCTACGACCCGCGCAACGAGGTGCCGTACTTCACGATCCTCGGCGCGATCGCCGTCGTGCTCGGCATCGCCCTCCTCCTGGCGGCCAAGCCGGTGCTCGCCCTGATGAGGGGCGTGCGCTGAGTCCGCGTCGCCGCGCGGGCGG
>NZ_CAKKMM010000586.1:0-2999 GCF_918698205.1 Microbacterium sp. Bi128
ACCGCCTTGTGGCCGCGGGCGTTCGGCGGCTGCGTTCACGCAGCCGCCAGGCCTAATGCACTAGGCTTGCAGAAGATGGCAGCGCCCGTGCAAGGGCCGCCGACAGGCCCGCAAACGGCGCAACCGATCCGGAAAGGTTCACACGTGGTCACCGCATTCGTCCTGATCAAGACAAACGCTTCACGCATCCCGGAGACCGCCGAGGAAATCTCCGCCATCGCCGGCATCAGCGAGGTCTATTCCGTAACGGGCGAATGGGACCTGATCGCCCTCGCCCGGGTCGCCAAGCACGAGGACCTGGCGGACGTCATCGCGGACAAGCTCTCGAAGGTTCCCGGCGTCGCGCACACCACAACGCAGATCGCATTCCGCGCTTACTCCCAGCACGACCTCGATGCGGCCTTTGCCCTCGGATTCGAGCAGTAGCGAACAACCGAATTACGAACAGCTCACATGAGACGGGCCCGGCAGAAATCTGCCGGGCCCGTCTCATGTGATCTTTAGGCGGTCTGCGACAGGGCGACCCACCTGTCCAGCACCGCGGCCGCGGCTCCGGATTCAATGGACTGCTCGGCGCGGTTGAACGCGGCGGCCATGCGCTCCGCCAGCGGACCCACGGCGTCGAGGTCGAACGCCACCAGCCCGGCCGCGGCGTTGAGCAGCGCCGCATCGCGGGCCGGCCCCGGCGCACCGCCGAGGACAGCCCGGACGATGGCGGCATTGGCCACCGCGTCACCACCGCGCAGTTCCTCCAGCGTGGCCGTCCGAATGCCCAGATCGCGCGGATCAAACATCGCTTCAGTTACCTCACCGTTGCGGATCTCCCACACCCGCGACGGGCCGGTGGTGGTTAGCTCATCCAGGCCGTCATTGCCGCGGAAAACCAGGCCGCGGCTGCCTCGCTTGGCCAGCACTCCGGCCACCAGCGGGGCCATTTGCTCATTGGCGACGCCCACCGCCGACGCCTGGACATGTGCCGGGTTGATCATGGGGCCCAGGAAGTTGAACGCCGTCGGAACGCCGAGTTCGCGGCGGGCGACGGCGGCATGCCGCATGGAGGGGTGGAAAACCTGCGCGAAGCAAAACGTGATTCCCGCCTCTTCGGCGTTGAGTGCCACGCGGGGAATGGGGAGATCCAGCCGGACGCCGAGGGCCTCCAGGACATCGGCGGATCCCGACGAGGACGACGACGCCCGGTTGCCGTGCTTGACCACCCGGGCCCCCGCTCCCGCGGCGATAAGGGCGGCCATCGTGGAGATGTTGACAGTGTTCTGCTGGTCGCCGCCCGTGCCCACGATGTCCAGCTTCTCACCGGCAATGTCAATGGGGTTGGCGTTGGCGATCATCGCCTCCACCAGGCCGGCCAGCTCATCCACGGTCTCGCCCTTGGCACGCAGCGCCACCAGGAAACCCGCCACCTGGGCCGGCGTCGCCTCACCGGACATGATGGAATTCATAGCCCACTCAGTGCTCCCGGCTGTGAGGTCGGCGCCGCTGATGAGTGCGTTGATGAGCCGCGGCCAGGTGTTGCCTGCCGCCTGTGCAGATGCCTGTGAAGTCACCTCCCGATGCTATCGAGGTCGGCCCCGCAAAGACCAATGTGAACCCCACCGGGAACTTTTCCGCGCGAATTCGCGTCTTTGTAGAAAAAGTCCTCCGAAAACGCGGTTTGCGTTGGGCAGGACGGACTTTTATAGACATAATGTCTATGTGACATCTGCGACCCATGCCCCCAGTACCCCGGCGCACCCGACGCTGAACCGCCCGAACATGGTTTCTGTTGGAACCGTTGTGTGGCTGTCCAGTGAGTTGATGTTCTTCGCCGGTCTCTTCGCCATGTACTTCACACTCCGTTCGACTTCCGGACTGATGTGGGCCGAAGAGACAGCCAAGCTCAACTTCCCGTTTGCGCTCGTTAACACGATCGTCCTCGTGGCAAGTTCCTTTACTTGCCAGATGGGCGTCTTCGCTGCCGAGCGGCTCCAGCCGCGCCGGACCGGCGGACGCTTCAGCTTCACCCAGTGGGGGATGAACGGATGGTTCATCCTGACGTTCCTCATGGGTGCCTTCTTCGTCGCCGGCCAGGCGACCGAGTACGCCATGCTCGTTTCCGAGCATGTCTCGCTGTCCTCCAACGCCTACGGTTCGGCCTTCTACATAACGACGGGCTTCCACGGCCTGCACGTCATCGGCGGTCTGATTGCCTTCCTGCTCATCATGGGCCGCTCCTTCGCCGCGAAGAAGTTCGGACACTTTGAGGCAACTTCAGCGATCGTCACCTCGTACTACTGGCACTTCGTGGACGTCGTCTGGATTGGCCTCTTCCTGGTCATCTACGTCCTCAAGTAGTCAGCTTGACTCTTTTTCTACAAGAGGCAGAATTTCAAGAAGCGGCTCACGGAGCCACCGCAGGATCGAATAAAGGAACCACCACGTGAAGGCACTCTCGCAGAAGCGACGTCACCCACTGGCAGCAATTGCACTGCTGCTGATGGGCCTCTTGGTCACGGGTGGGCTGTACGCCGTTGCCACCACCGTCAACCAGGCCAAGGCCGACACCACCACCTATAGCGCAAGCGACGTAAAGGAGGGCGGCAAGCTCTTTGCCGCCAACTGCGCCACCTGCCACGGCATGGGTGCCAGCGGCTCGCAGGCCGGGCCGTCCCTTGTGGGCGTCGGCGCCGCCGCTGTTGACTTCCAGGTCGGCACCGGCCGCATGCCCATGCAGATGAATGGCCCGCAGGCCTACAAGAAGCCCGCCCAGTTCAACGAGGAACAGACCAAGCAGCTGGCTGCTTATGTTGCCTCCCTCGGCCCCGGCCCGGCCATCCCCGAGGCAGGCGTGCTCGATGAGAAGGGCGACGCCGCCAACGGTGGAGAGCTGTTCCGCACCAACTGCGCCATGTGCCACAACGCCGCCGCTGCAGGCGGCGCACTGACCCGGGGCAAGTTTGCCCCTGCCCTCGCGGGTGTCTCCGGGCAGCACATCTACGAAGCAA
>NZ_CAKKMM010000587.1:0-2995 GCF_918698205.1 Microbacterium sp. Bi128
CGACCACCAGGACGGAGCCGTGGCCGGGAGCGGCCAGCACGGACTTGACCAGCGCGTTGTCCTCAAAGCAGCGGATAGTCCGGACCGGCCCGCTGAAATGCGTGTGCCCGCCCAGGGACTGGAACTGCACCGACACGGATTCCAGCTCCCCGCCGCGCTCGTCGTAAAGGTCTGCAGTATTCAGGGCGGAAGCGTTCACAGTGACTCCTTGAGTGTTAACGGCGGGGCTCATCCCCGAGACTGGCACATTCCGAACGGATCCGCCGAGTCCCGGGGACCAGAACTACCTCTTGCTACAAGGAGTCCACGTCTTTCCGCCGGGGGCATAACAGCGGGGACCGTTGTATCCCGGATATGGATTGGGTGCCGGAGCGGGCGGCACATAAACGGGCGGGACATAAGCCGGCGGGACGTACGGGACAGGTGCCGGGGGCACGTAGGGCGCCGGTGCGGGGGGCAGGTTACGGATCCGCTCGGCCTCGGCTGCTGCAGCGGCTTCGGCGGCCTGGCGGGCAGACACTGCTGCCGCCGCGGCTGAGGCTGCGTCCGCGAGTTGCTTCTTTTTCGCGCCAATGGCAGTCTGCCTGGCGGCCCCGACCGTAGCCGCTGAATCCAACCTGCTCGTCATCGCCGCCAGCTGCGCCGGCTTGTATGCGGCCCATTGGATTCCGTCTTTGGCCTTTGCCGCTACCTTGAGCGCAGCGACAGTTGCGAGGGCTGCGACCAGCCCGGCATGGCCCCGGTCCAGGTCGGACACGGAATCGGAAAGGGGATCGGCGGCCAGAGCTTCAACAGCTTGCGCCGCAATTGCAACCTGTTGGGACGGCAGGCATGCGACGTTTGAGGAGTTCAGGCCTACCCCCCGAGTGCGGGCCTCATCAAAGGCCTCAACCACCGGCGGATAGAACTTCTTATTGGGCTCGATCAAGACGGGTACGCCGAGTCCGAGCCGGGCGATCTCAGCGTTGACCAGCTTTCCGCCTGAGTCGAAGACCGCAGCTAGGGTGCGTCCGTATTTGTCCAAGGGCTCGAGGTCCAGTTCTAACGTGACTTTGGCACCAACGGGCAGAAGTTCTTCGAGGCCTTTGGTCGCTTCGGGGCCCATACATTCCACAGGCGTGTTGGGGTCTTTGGTCTCCGGAGTGTCGACATTCAACAGACGAATAGTCTTTTCTTCACCGTTCATTGAAGCCTTGAATGTGTCGCCGTCGATAATTCGTACGACAGTTGCCTGATCTCGTCCCGACTCGGAACCCGGGCGCTCGGATGCTTTTGTCTCGGCGGCCGCGCCGGAGTTGCAGCCGCTGAGGGCAAGCAGTGCTGCCATAGCAATCCCTATGGCCTTGGTTCGGGCAGCAGAGCCCGACATTTGTGACAACAAGATGTATTCCCCCACGGAATGAGTGATGATGATTTTCTCCATAGCTGGAGGTTCAACGATGACCTTACTGCGCCGGCCCGCCAATGAGCGCCAGTGTCGTCCCAGATCTGCCGAGTCCCGGTAGTCTGGCTGCGCACTGATACATATGCCTGATCATCAGTTCCAGGGGGAGCCATGAGCATGTCCGATACCACCGCGCCGGCGCTCGCCGAACCCGAACGCCGCGTCCGGCCTGTCTGGACGGCAGGGGTGGTGCTGGTCAACGTCGGCATCAACGCGGCATTCTTCGGCCCGCTCCAGGTGCTCCTCGGCCAACAGGCGGCAGCCTTCAGCGAACCGGACAAGGAAGCCATCCTCGCCCTCGTGACGGGTGCGGGTGCGGCCGTGTCCCTGGTGGCCAACCCCCTCTTCGGCGCCTTCAGCGACCGGACCACCGCGCGCCGGGGGCGGCGGGTGCCGTGGGTGCTCTTCGGTGCCGTCCTGGGTGCCGCGGCCCTGATCGCGCTGGCCGGCGCCCCGGGCGTTGCCGCAATGACGCTGCTCTGGTGCCTCGTCCAGGCCGGCTGCAACGGCGCCTATGCGGCCATCACGGCGGCCATCCCGGACCGCGTGCCGGTACCCCAGCGCGGCACCGTCGGCGGCCTTGCCGCCATGGGCCAGACAGCGGGAATCCTGGCAGGGGCGGTGATCGCCGCCGCCGTCGCCGGAAACTTCGCCGCGGGGTATGTTGTCTGCGCGGTGGCGCTGCTCGCCGGCGTCGTGCTCTATTACTTAAAGAACGACGACGTTCCGCTGCCTGCGCAGGCCCGTCCGCCGTTCAGTCTGGGCGGCTTTGTGCGGGGTTTTTGGATTTCCCCGGCCCGCCATCCGGATTTTGCCTGGGCTTGGCTGACACGGCTCCTGGTGAACATCGGCAACCATATGATCACCCTCTACCTGCTGTTTTTCCTCAACGACGCCGTCCGCGTCCGCGAAACCCAGGGTATCGAGCCCGAGTTTGGCGTCCTGATCCTCACGGGCCTGTATGCGGTCATGGTGATCATCACCAGCGTGGTCGGCGGCCGGCTGAGCGACCGCCTGGGCCGCCGGAAGCCGCTGGTCATCATCTCTTCCGCCGTGATCGCCGCAGCCTCCCTCATTCTTGCGTTCGCGCCCACCTGGCCGGGTGCGCTGGTCGGCGCGTCCGTGCTCGGCATCGGCTTCGGCTGCTATCTGGCGGTGGATTTTGCCCTCATTACCCAGGTGCTGCCCACGGCCCTGAACCGGGGCAGGGATCTTGGCGTCATCAACATTGCCAACTCGCTGCCGCAAGTGCTCGCCCCGCTGATCGCGTACCCCTTTGTTGCCTTCTGGGGCGGCTATGTGGCGCTGTACTTGGCGGCCGCCGTGATTGGGCTCCTGGGGGCCGTGTTCGTGGTGAAGATCAAGGGCGTGGACTGAGCCGCCCGCGTTCCGTGCAGGGGGCCTCGGAGCCCCGGTCTCCTCGCCGGGCGCCCGGATTCGTGGCGTATAGTGGACGGCAATTGCCGCGGCAGCGCGGTGGGCGGATCGCGCCCGGCTGCCGAGAAAAACGACCCCCGGAACGCTGCTGATGCCTGATTTTCACTCAGATCT
>NZ_CAKKMM010000588.1:0-2994 GCF_918698205.1 Microbacterium sp. Bi128
GTCTCGCGCAGCGCCGCCAGTCGGGCGAAGAGCCGGTCGAGTTCCGCCTGCGTCGCCGTCACCGTCGCCGCCTCGGCGTCGGACTGCCTCTGGGACTCGGCCGCTGTGGTCTCGGCCTCCGCTGCGCGCCGCGCCGCCTCCGCCCGTGCCAGTTCGGCTTGCGCGCGGAGGGACTCGGCGACGTCGGCGGTGCTCCGCGCCTCGCCCGCGGTGCGGACGGTGACGGTTGTCACGCGATCGAGGATGCCGAGGCGCTCCAGCAGCGAGTCCGGATCAGCCGCGGTCAACAGCTGCGCGACGAGGGGACCCCCTGAGGTCGTGCGGTACAGCCGGGCGACGCTGGCTCCCGCGCGGGCGCTCGCCTCGGTGCGAGCGGCGTCGGCCGCGTCGCTCTGCGCGGTGAGCGCGGTGGCGCGCGCCGCCGTGAGCTCGGCGGTCTGGCGGGCCCGCTCGGCCGCGGCCGAGGCGTCGAGGGCGCGACGCGAGGCGGCGGAGGCCGCGGTCTCGGCGGCATCCAGTGCCTGCTGAACCTCACGGACGGCGGCATCGTCGTCGCCGGCCGCGGCGACGCGGACCGGCGCGGCCGCCGCACCGGTCACCGGCGTGATCACGAGGACCGCGCTGATCAGCGCGCACGCGAGAAGCGTGTGACGCGTGAGACGGCTGAGGCCCATGAGGCAAAGGTACGGCACGCCCTTGGGACGAACCAGCCGAGCAACCCCCGCCCTGATAGGCTTTCGCAGGGTGCCGCCATGGCATCCGCTCAACTCAAGATGAGCTCACGGAGCAGGCCGGCAGACGCTGGTCCCCTGTGGTGGACTCCCCGTCGTGACGCCGGGTGGTCGTCTACTGGTGGCCAGTCGCCGGGATTTCCGGGTCGATGCGTCGACGCGCCCTTTCTGCCTGTTCCTGCTCCTTCGCATGTCAGCTCGTCGCCCACACGGGGCGGCGAGCCTAAACAAAGAAGGAGGGACCTCTTGGAAGGTCCAGAAATCACCGCCGCTGAAGCCGTTCTCGACAACGGCCGTTTCGGCACCCGTACCGTCCGCTTCGAAACCGGTCGTCTCGCGCAGCAGGCGCAGGGCGCCGTCGCGGCGTACCTCGACGAAGAGACCATGCTTCTCTCGGCCACCAGCGCCGGCAAGCACCCGCGTGAAGGCTTCGACTTCTTCCCGCTGACCGTCGACGTCGAAGAGCGCTCGTACGCCGCGGGCAAGATCCCCGGCTCGTTCTTCCGTCGCGAGGGCCGCCCCTCGACCGAGGCCATCCTCGTGTGCCGTCTCATCGACCGCCCGCTGCGCCCGTCGTTCGTCGACGGCCTCCGCAACGAGGTGCAGATCGTCGTGACCGTGCTCTCGATCGCTCCGGGCGAGTTCTACGACGCCCTCGCCATCAACGCCGCCTCGCTGTCGACCCAGATCTCGGGTCTGCCGTTCTCGGGCCCCATCGCCGGTGTGCGCCTCGCGCTCATCCCCGGCCAGGGCGAGCACGCCGACCAGTGGGTCGCGTTCCCGACCGTCACCCAGCTCGAGGACGCCGTCTTCGACCTGATCGTCGCGGGCCGCGTGCTCGACGACGGCGACGTCGCCATCATGATGGTGGAGGCCGAGGCGACCGAAGGTAGCTGGAACCTCATCAAGGGCGGCGCCACCAAGCCGAACGAGCAGGTCGTGGCCGAGGGCCTCGAGGCCGCCAAGCCGTTCCTCCGCCAGCTGGTCGACGCGCAGAACGAGGTCGCCCGCACGGCGGCCAAGGAGATCCAGTCGTTCCCCGTCTTCCCGGCCTACAGCCAGGAGACCTACGACTTCGTCGCCGGTCGCGCCTACGACCGCCTGGTGCCGGTGTACCAGATCGCCGACAAGCAGGACCGCCAGAACGCCGACGACGAGGTCAAGACCTCCGTCAAGGAGCAGCTCCTCGCCGCCGTCGAGTCGGGGGAACTGCCCGCCGTCGCGACGCTCGAGTTCAACGCTGCGTACAAGTCGGTCACGAAGACCATCGTTCGCGGTCGCATCCTCGCCGAGGGCGTCCGCATGGACGGCCGTGGTCTGGCCGACATCCGCCCGCTCGACGCCGAGGTGCAGGTCATCCCGCGCGTCCACGGCTCGGCGATCTTCCAGCGCGGTGAGACGCAGATCCTCGGCGTCACCACGCTGAACATGCTCAAGATGGAGCAGCAGATCGACTCGCTGTCGCCCATCACGAGCAAGCGCTACCTGCACCACTACAACTTCCCGCCGTACTCGACCGGTGAGACCGGTCGTGTGGGCAGCCCCAAGCGTCGCGAGATCGGACACGGCTTCCTCGCCGAGCGCGCCCTCGTGCCGGTGCTGCCCAGCCGCGAGGAGTTCCCGTACGCCATCCGTCAGGTCTCCGAGGCCCTCGGGTCCAACGGCTCGACCTCGATGGGTTCCGTCTGCGCCTCGACCCTGTCGCTGCTGAACGCGGGTGTGCCGCTGCGCGCCCCCGTCGCCGGTATCGCCATGGGCCTGGTCACCGACGAGGTCGACGGCCAGACGCGCTACGCCGCGCTGACCGACATCCTCGGCGCCGAAGACGCCCTCGGTGACATGGACTTCAAGGTCGCCGGCACGAGCGAGTTCATCACCGCGATCCAGCTCGACACCAAGCTCGACGGCATCCCGTCGTCGGTCCTGGCGGCGGCGCTCACCCAGGCGAAGGAGGCTCGTCTGACGATCCTCAACGTCCTGAACTCCGCGATCGACGCTCCCGACGAGATGGCGCCCACCGCGCCGCGCGTCATCAGCGTGCAGATCCCGGTCGACAAGATCGGTGAGCTCATCGGGCCCAAGGGCAAGACGATCAACTCGATCCAGGACGAGACCGGCGCACAGATCTCGATCGAGGACGACGGCACCGTCTACATCGGCGCGACCGACGGCCCCTCGGCCGAGGCCGCTCGCGCCCAGGTCAACGCGATCGCCAACCCCACCAACCCCGAGGTCGGCGAGCAGTTCCTCGGCACGGTCGTGA
>NZ_CAKKMM010000589.1:0-2989 GCF_918698205.1 Microbacterium sp. Bi128
CCATCGCCGCGTCCCAGGACCGCCGGCGGTTCGTCCGTGCCGTGGCCAGCACGGTGATGATCCAGACGGCGGCGATCAGGGTGGCGTTGACGTCGAAGTAGCCAAGGACGCGGGGATCGTCGGTGCCGGCGCCGGGCACCAGAAGTGCGGTGGCACCCGCAATCAACCCCATCAGCACGGGGTACTCGAAGAGGCTTCCCGGGGTAATGAAGGGGAAGGCGCCATCGCCGAGGCCGCGGTTGCGGAACAGCTCCGGAAAGTCCGAGTAGCACGTGGCGTAGAACTGCCCGGGTGTTTCCCAGCCGTTGGTGCGGCAGAAGCTCTTGAGCAGAATCCCGGCCAGGGCGGCGAGGACAGTGAGGATGACCAGAACACGATCCACCGTAAAGAATCCCGGCGAAACGATCCCGGGCGCCGAGCGGTGGCCCAAGGGACCGCCTACCAGTTCCGTGAAGTTTCGGAGAAAAGGGTCGCTGCGGCTCGGGATGACCAATCGGACCCGTTTGCGCGCCGGCGGCTTTGTCTCCTGCATGACCTTGAGCTTACCGGGGGACATTGACCCGTGCCGCGCCGCGGTCTTCGCTGGCACGTCGTAGCGCAGGCCGCCACAACGGCTGCCCACGAAGGGATGCTTAAAAGGGGGAGCCCGTGCGGCGACGCACGGGCTCCCTGGGATCGGTTCCAATGTCAGTCATCAGGTCCTCCTTCGCTGCGGACAGTCCTGCCGGCAACGGGGCTCCGCCCCTGCACGGGACTAGTCCATGCGCCGGTGGCGGAAATGTCCGGCCGTCAGCAGATTGGGCGTCAGCGAATCAGGCCGGCCTGATGCATGGCGAGGAACGTGTCGTCCCGCCTTTGGTCCCGGAGTTGGCCGTTGAAGCGTGTCGACTCCCTGCGGCTCAGCTTTCGGAACAGGACCGTATAGAGCTTGTTCATCATGGTTCTTACCTCCCCTCGGGGACTCGATCGGCGCGCCCTGGTGGCGGGCAGGGCTGTGCGGCGGGCAGGAGCGGTGGTTGCGGTAGTCACAGGGACCTTTCGTTGGTGGGGATTGAGCCGCCTTGGTTCAATGGGGCGAACAGGAGGCAGCAGGAATGGGCGGATGAACGGGCCGCCGTATTTTGGGCGCGACAAATAGAGCGCTGGATGCAGGGAATTCGAATAACCGGTTCCGGGCGTGGCAATTAGCCCGAAAATCCCTGGCCTTAATTAGGCCGGAATTCCGGATAGGAAAAAGTTATTCGATGGAGAATGGCCCCTGGACGCGGTAGCGCCGAAACCCCAACAAGAAGCTGGGTTCCGAACTATGGGGAGGCTGCGCAACCGCGTGGTTCCGCCTGTTCAGGCTGCCGTCATTGGGCTTTCCGTCATGGAAGGCCAACTGCCGCGGGCCCCAGGCTGCATTGCCTGGGACGGGAAAGCGGTCAGGAAACAGTCAGTCCGACATTTGGGCGCGGGTCAGCGAACGAGGCCGGGTTGGCGGTGGTGGAGTACATCCATCCGCTAGTCAAAGTAATCATCATTTTCCCAACCTCCTTTTCTGTTCTGCCGTGGCTCCGGCTGACAGGCCGGGCGACGCGCGCCGTGACCCCGGCAAGTCGCCTTGGGGTCAGAAATAAAAATACACTACGAATGCGGCAGTTGCCTACCGAATTCATAAACTTTTTTTAACTTTGTTTTAAAAACCGGTTTTAGAGTCCCCAGCGCACGATTGCCGGTGTCTTCTTATCCCATCCCAGTGTGCAGACTTTGGCGGTCCCCAACACGAAATGCCGGCCCTCGCGGGGGTCCAATCCGAGCCACCGGGCGGTCAGGATGCGGGAGAAATGCCCGTGCGCGACGATCAGCACATTGTCCAGGCCCGATTCGAGCACCCGGGCCACGATCTTGTCCGCGCGGGCGGCGACGTCGTCGAGCGCTTCACCATTGGGCACGCCGTGCGTCCAGATCAGGTATTCGGGGTTGTCCTTGCGGATGAGGTCCGAGCTGATGCCCTCGTAGTCGCCGTAGTCCCACTCCACCGCCAGCGGCTCCAACTGGGCGTCGGGGTAGCCGGCGAGTTCGGCGGTCCGGCGGGCGCGGCGCAGGGGTGAGGTCAGTACGAGGTCGAAGTCGACGGTCTCGAGCACCCTGCGCGCCTCCACGGCCTGCTGCTCGCCTTCCACCGTGAGGGGCATGTCCGTGAGACCGGTGTATTGCCCGCTCTTGGACCACTCTGTTTCACCGTGCCGCAGGATCCACAGTTGGGGGCGGGGGCCGTTGGATGGTGCAATCACTTAGGACTCCTCAGTGGTGGAGAGTTCGGCGCCGGCGGGCGCCGCCTCGGGCTGTGCCGCCCACCAGTCCCGCAGGCGGGATTCGGCGACGGCGGGATCGAGCGGGCCGTGCTCCATGCGTTCTTCCAGCAGGAATTTGTAGGCGCGGCCCACCACGGGACCGGGCTTGAGACCAAGCAGCGCCATAATCCGGCCGCCGTCCAGGTCCGGGCGGACGGCGTCGAGGGACTCCTGCTCCCGCAGCGCCGCGATCCTGTCCTCAAGGTCGTCGTAGGCGAAGGACAGCCGGTCCGCCTTGCGCTGGTTCCGGGTGGTGACATCGGAGCGGGTGAGCCGGTGCAGGCGCTCCAGGAGGGGACCGGCGTCGGTGATGTAGCGGCGGACCGCGGAATCGCTCCAGCCGGCCTCACCGTAGCCGTAAAAGCGCATGTGCAGCTCCACAAGCCTGGCCACGGCCTTGATGGTGTCGTTGTCGAAGCGCAGCGCCTTCATGCGCTTGGCGGTCAGCTTGGCGCCCACCATGTCGTGGTGGCGGAAGCTCACTGCGCCGCCCGGTTCAAAGCGGCGCGTGGCCGGCTTGCCGACGTCGTGCATGAGGGCGGCGAACCGCAACACGAAGTCCGGGCCGGGAACCGGGCCGTCCGCCTTCGACTCCAGCGCTGCTGCCTGTTCCAGGACCTGCAGCGAGTGCTGGTAGACGTCCTTGTGGCGGT
>NZ_CAKKMM010000590.1:0-2983 GCF_918698205.1 Microbacterium sp. Bi128
GCCGAGTCCGTTCTGCCGCAGCTGCTGCAGGCCGGCCAGCAGGCGTTCGGCGTCCTCCAGCCGTGAGCCGAGGCCGAAGCTGGCCCGCAGGGAGCCGGCGGGCAGGCCGAGCCGCTTGAGCAGCGGGTGGGCGCAGAAGCGGCCGTCGCGCAGGCCAATGCCGTGTTCGGCCGACAGGTAGGCGGCCACCAGTCCGGCGTCGTAGCCTTCCACGGAAAAGTTCACGACGCCGATCGTGCCGGTGTCCGGCTGATCGCCTCCAGTGGAAGAAGCGGAGGAAGAATCGGAAGCCGAATCGGCAAAGATCCGGTGCACGGTTACTCCCTCGATGCCCTGGAGGCCCCCGACGAGGAAGGACCGGATGGCGTCCTCGTGGGCCTGCCACTGCTCCGGGTCCAGGGCCGCAATGACCTGGGTGGCGCGGGCGAGGGCCGCCGCGCCGAGGACGTTCGGCGAGGCGCCCTCGTGCCGGGCAGGTCCCGTGGTCCAGCTGACGGAGTCGAGCCGGGCATCGCGGACCGCGCCGCCGCCGGCCAGGTGCGGGGTGCCGGCGTCGAGCCAGTCCGTCCGCCCCACCAGCACGCCGGCGCCGAACGGGGCGTACAGCTTGTGTCCCGAGAAGGCGAGGTAATCGACGTCGTCCGCGGCGATATTGATCCGCCGGTGCGGGGCGAGCTGCGCGGCGTCGACAACGATCCTGGCGCCGTATTCGTGCGCCAGTGCGGCCAGGGTCCGGATCGGGAGGATCTCTCCGGTGACGTTGGAGGCGCCGGTGACGGCCAACAGGCTGACGCCGCCGCGGGCGAGTTCGTCGCGCAGGCGGTCCACGGTGGCCGCGAGGGTGGCGGCGGCCACGACGCTGCGGTGCGGGACATTCTGCCAGGGCAGGAGGTTGGCGTGGTGTTCGATGTCGAGGTAGAGGACCTCGCCCGCGGGCCGCCCGTCGCGCAGCGGCAGGCAGCCGGCCAGCAGGTTCAGGGAATCGGTGGTGTTGCGCGTGAAGATCACGGAATCGCCGGGCCGGCCGCCCACGAAGTCCCGCACGATGTCCCGGGCGTTCTCGTAGACGGAGGTGCTGATCTGTGATGCGTAGCCGGCGCCGCGGTGCACGCTTGCGTAGTACGGCAGGATTTCGTTCAGGTAGGCCGAGACCACGGACAGGGCCGGGGCGGAGGCGCCGTAGTCGAGGTTGGCGTAGCGCGCGTGGCCGCCGGTGATCAGCGGGGCCTGGATTTCGGCCCCGGTGACGGCTGCCAGCGGGCGGGCCGCGAGGGCAAGCCGTGCATGGAATTCAGGGGCAACGGGGAAAATGGCAGTTGTCATGGGACCTCACTCGAACAGGACCCCACACCGTGGGAATCCGCGCTTGCCGGGTCCGTTCCGGACCGGCCAGGTCGTCACCCGGGGCACCCCACCGCGACTGGAGGGTTGCCGGCCAGCAAACCGGGGTTTAGCGCTGGCACTCGTGACCTGCATCGAGCGTAGGACATCGGCGCAGCCGGGGAAAAGGCGGCCGCCGATTGTGAAGCGGAATATTACGGGCGCGGATCAGTTGTTCGGGTGGGCCTGAAAGAGGTCGTCGAGTCCGGGGTTGAGCCGATTGAGGACTTCCGAGTGCAGGATCGAATTGGTGGCCAGGGCGTTGCCGCCGAAGGGGCCGTCCTCGCCTTCGAGCGAGGTGAAGCGGCCGCCGGCCTCGGTCACGATCGGCACCAGGGCGGCCATGTCGTAGAGATTCAGCTCGGGTTCGCAGGCGATGTCCACGGCGCCCTCGGCCACGAGGCAGTACGACCAGAAGTCACCGTAGGCGCGGGTCCGCCACACTTCCTCGGTCAGGCCCAGGAACTCATCCAGGTTCCCGCGTTCCTTCCAGCCGCCAAGGCTGGAGTAGGACAGCGAGGCGTCCTCGAGATTGGAGACGTTGGATACCTTCAACCGTGTGGCGGCGGCGAGCGAGCGGCCCGTGTAGGCGCCTGCACCCTTGGCGGCCCACCAGCGCTTGCCCAGTGCCGGCGCGCTGACGACGCCGACCACCGGCTCGCCCTCATCGACGAGGGCGATCAGGGTGGCCCAGACCGGGACGCCGCGGACAAAGTTCTTCGTGCCGTCGATCGGGTCGATGATCCACCGGCGGGAACCGTGGCCCGAGCTGCCGAACTCTTCGCCCAGGACCGCGTCACGCGGACGTGACCGGGAGAGCTGGCCGCGGATGGCCTCTTCCGCGGACTTGTCGGCATCGGTGACGGGTGTGAGGTCGGGCTTCGTCTCGATCCGAAGGTCGAGCGCCTTGAAGCGGCTCATGGTCTGGGAATCGACCGAATCTGCCAGTACATGGGCAAGGCGCAGGTCATCGTTATAGCTCGAAGCGGGTTGGCTCATGGTTCCAAACTACCGTCAAACCGGGCCGCCGGGCGGGAGGCCGCGGCTCGGCGCCGCCGCCCCGCTGCCGGTCCGGCTAGGAGACGGTGCCCAGTTCCTTGGTTTCCTGCGCTTCCATCCGCGGGTCCGTGCCCAGCAGCCGGCGCAGGGACGCGAGCCTGGCCGGTCCCGAGGGCCCCGCGTGCCCGGCCGCAACCCACTTGTCGACGCCGCAGTTGACGGCGGTGGAGTCATGCTTGCAGCCGCGTTCGCAATCATCGGTGCCGGGTTCCAGGTCCGGGAAGGAACGCAGGATCCGGTCCGGGTCCACGTGGGCCAGGCCGAAGGACCGGATGCCGGTGGTGTCGATGATCCAGCTGCCGGCCGGGGCATCGTTGACTTTGAGCGCCAGTGCCGAGGAGGACGTGTGGCGGCCGCGGCCGGTTACCGCGTTCACGCCTCCCGTGGCCCGCTCGGCCCCGGTCAGGGCGTTGACCATGGTGGACTTGCCGACGCCGGAATGGCCCAGCATCACGGTGACCTTGCCGTCGAGGTAGTCGCGCAGCTGGGATACCGCGTCCTTGTCGAGCCGGGCGGAGAGCCCGTCGTCGGAGCGGGCGTCGAT
>NZ_CAKKMM010000591.1:0-2980 GCF_918698205.1 Microbacterium sp. Bi128
TCCCGCTCGGTGCCTCGAACTCACCGCGCATCACGCCTGCCGGAAGGACGGCCCAGTCGAAGTCGGGCAACGCGGCGTCCCGGCGGGCGGCATCGTCCACCAGCCCCGAACCAAAGCCCTCGGGAACCGGGCCGCCCTGTGCGTTACTGCCGGCAGACGCCATCTAACTAACATAGCCCCCTGCTGGCGGCGTGGCGGAGGTCCCGCTGCAATTCGAAGGCCCGGCGCCGGCCGGTCCGGAGGTTCACGCTCAGCCAGCCAGGCTGCCGGCGGCCGTCGCAGGGGAGAGCGGGAAATCCACCTGCCGCACCGTTCCGGCCGATCCGTCCACGGTCACGGTCTCACCGGTCCGCAAACGGGTGGTCGCGTCCGGCACGCCCACCACCGCCGGGATGCCGTATTCGCGGGCCACCACGGCGCCGTGCGAGATCACCCCGCCCATTTCCATCACCAGGGCGCCGGCCGTCATGAACAGCGGCGTCCAGCCGGGGTCGGTGGAGGGTGCCACAAGGATTTCCCCGGGCTCAAGGTGCGCGCCCACCGGATCCAGGATGACCCGGACCGTTCCGGTGGCGGTGCCGGCCGACGCCGGTGTCCCGGCGAGGGCGCCGGAAGCGGGGGACTTGGCCATCACGGCCGCCTCGACGTCCGTGCCGTCGGAGAGCAGGAGCCGGGGAATCCGGCGCCGGCGCAGTTCGACGTCGTAGATCCGGCGGCGGCCCGCGACGATGCCCTTGAGGTCGGCACCCCGCAAACCCACACGGACCTCGTCGAATTCCAGGAAATACACATCGTCCGCGGCGGCGATCGCACCGGACCGGGCCAGCTCGATGCCGATCGCGTTGAGCTGGCGGCGCATCTCCGCGAGGGCGAGGACGATGTAGAACTTGGGCAGTTCGCGCAGTCCGGACAACTGGCGGGTCCGGCGCAGGCAGAACTCCACCAGCCGCGCCCGGAGCCGGCTGCGCGCCCCGGTCCGTTCCACCAGGCTGCGGATCCTGGCCTCGGCATGTTCCTCCGCGCGCGCAAACTGCCGGTCGGGCGCCTGCTCGGGGTCCTCCACGTGGAGGTAGTTCGAGATCATCCCGAGGATATGGTCCGGCTTCTCCGACCACCGCGGCATGCCAAGGTCGATCTCCGCCACGGCGCGGTGGCCGTAGCGGTCCAGGAACCCGTGCAGGCCGGTCTGCGCCACCGCGGGCAGCGAGCCGGCCTGGTACAGGGCGGCCAGTTCCCTTGGCCCGTGGGCCAGGAACACCTCCCGGGACGCGGCATGCGCGCCGACGGAGACGGCCAGGTGCCAGAGTTCAAGGTCCATCTCGGTGGTGACAGTGTTGGGCAGACCCCGCAACACGGCCTCGAGTTCCCGCGGTGCCGCGATGCCGCGCAGCAGCCTGCGCGCCCCGGCCAGCAAGAGGTAGCCAACGGACGGCCCCGGCAATGTCGCCTGGATCAGCCCGTCCACGGTGTTCTCCAGGACGCGCTGGGCGTGATCGAGCCGGCCAAAGGCGGTTGCCGGTTCCGGCAGGACAAGCTCGGCTTCGAGGCGATTTCCGTAATCGAAGGCGCGGCGCAGCTCGGCGGACGGCCGCACCGCGGCCCGCAGCATGGCTGGAATCAGCCGGACCGTCAGGCCCAGGCCGGCCATGGTTCCGGGATCGCGCCCTGCGCTATTGCCCGCTGCGCCGCTGCCAGTCCCCGCCTGTCGGGGGGCCAGCCTGCCCGCTGCACCGTGCCGTGCCCGCCGGGACGGCCGTTTGCGCACGCCGAACCGCGGGTCATCCAGGAGTGCCGGAAAAACCGCGCCGGACCTGCCGTCCGCCAGCGGCAGCATCCGCAGCAGGTAGCGGCGGCCGTACCTGTTGCGCACCATGGGCGTCACGTCGACATACATCCGCAATCCCGGGTTGACGTACCGCCACGGCCCGTTGCGGTTCCGCATTGAGCCCAGCACGGAGAGCCCCATGGGGGTCAGGGGCCTGGTCAGGCCCTGGAGCAAGGTGCCGCACAGGTAGACGCGGGGGTCGGCGTCGGCCCCTGCCTCCGCGCCGAGCGGTTCGGCGGCCGCAGGCTCCGGCAGCGGATACAACGTCGTGATGGGCCGCGACTGGGTCACCCAGATCCTGCCCGCTGCGTCGATCACCCATTCCACATCCTGGGGTGTACCGAACAGCCGCTGGACGGTATCGCCGAGGGCCGTGAGTTCGCTGATCCGGGCGTCGTCCAGGCTCGGCCGCCGCCGGACTGCCGTCCCCTTCGGTGAACGGAGAAGGATGCGTCCCGTGGCCGTATCCACGACGAAATGGTCCGGGTTCACGCTGCCGGAGACCACCGCCTGGCCGGGCCCCGCGCTCGCATCGATGACCGTTTCAGTCCGGGTGCCCGTCACGGGATTGGCGGTGAAGAGCACGCCGGCGCTGGTGGCGGTGATGAGGTCCTGGACGACGACGGCGAGCCCCACCTCACGGTGGCTGATCCCGTTGGCGGCGCGGTAGGCCACGGCCCGTTCGGTCCAGAGTGAGGCCCAGCAGCGCCGGACCGACTCGACCACGGCGTCGGCTCCGGAGATGTTCAGGAAGGAATCCTGCTGGCCGGCGAAGCTGGCGAAGGGCAGGTCCTCGGCGGTGGCGGAGGACCTGACCGCCACTGTGGCCCGGCTGCCGAGCGCGGCATACGCGCCGCGAAGGGCGGCATCGACGTCGGCGGGAATCGGCGCGGTCACGATCATTTCCCGCGCCTGCCGGGCCAGTTCGCCCAGGTCCGGTCCGGGCCGGGCCAACCCGGGGCGGCCTGGCTGGCCGGGGCGGGAGCCGCCGTCGCCTGGTTCGCCGTTGTCTGTTTCGTCGTCGTTCGAAGGGCCGGGCCGCGCGGCGTCCAGCCGGGCCGCCAGCGCGTCCAGTTCGGCCGGGGCCGCCTTTCGGTAGGCAACCGTGGTGAGGCAGAATCCGCGGTGTACGCGGAATCCGGCGGCCGTGAGCTT